>RHAI01000067.1 GCA_010028705.1 bacterium | reverse complement strand
TGGTGGTAGTATTAATAATATTTTGATTTGTATAATTTTGTACGTTCAATCTACCATTAATAGTTAAGTCTTTGCCAATAGTAACATTGCCATTTAATGAAGAGTCACCAATTGAATTTAAACTGGTAATATCCGCAGTAGGAATTGTAGCGGTACCAGTAAACGTAGGAGAATGAATGGTTGCTTTCAAATTCAAAGATGAATCTACATATTCAATACTAGATTTTGAATTTAATGAAGAATCCGTATATGTTTTTAATTGACTATAGGAAGCATCAATGTAAGAATCGGTTTGAGTTCTCAAGGCATTCAGTGAGGAATCCGTATAGGTTTTTAATGTGTTCAACGACAAATCTGTATAAGTTTTTAATTCTGTATAAGAAGCATCAATGTAAGAATCGGTATGAGTTCTCAAGGCATTCAACGAAGAATCTGTATATGTTTTTAATTGTGTATACGAAGCATCAATATAAGAATCAGCATGAGTTCTCAAAGCATTCAATGACGAATCCGCATAAGTTTTTAATTCACTATAAGAACTATCAATATAACTATCCGTATGAGTTCTTAAAGCATTCAACGAAGAATCAGCATATCTGCTTAACTCACTATAAGAACCATCAATATAACTATCCGTATGACTTCTCAAGGCGTTCAATGATGAATCAACATATATAATGCTTGATTTTAAATTTAAAGAAGCATCAAGATAAGTTGTATCTACAGTGCTAGTTGTTACACCTCCTGATGTTATATCTAATGAGTTACTTTCTTTATTATAAGATATAGATGCTTGAGTATTATCAGAAGTAAAGTATAATGTATTTGTATTTATATATAAAGATTTAAATGGCATTGTGGCAGAACCTAATGAAATAACATTTGCTGATGAAGGAATTATATTTGAACTAACTATTATTTCATTATTAGAATCAGTAGTAATATTTGTTGTTCTATTTATTAAATCATTAATAACAGACTGTACGTTTCCATTTACATTTTTAATATATAAATCACTATTCAATGAAACGTCACCCGATGTAACTAAACGTCCGTTTAATGATAGATCTTCACTTACAATTAACTGGTAATTGGTGGTGGTAGTATTAATAATATTTTGATTTGTATAATTTTGTACGTTCAATCTACCATTAATAGTTAAGTCTTTGCCAATAGTAACATTGCCATTTAATGCAGAATCACCAATAGCATTTAATATGGTAATATTCGCTGTTGGAATTGTGGCGGCGCCAGTAAATGTTGGAGATTCAACCGTTGCTTTTAAATTTAAAGATGCGTCTACATATTGAATACTGGATTTCAAATTCAAAGATGAATCCGCATAGGTTTTTAATTCATTATAAGAAGCATCAATATAAGTATCCGTATGAGTTCTTAAGGCATTCAATGATGAATCCGCATAAGTTTTCAATTCACTATAAGAAGCATCAATATAAGTATCCGTATGAGTTCTCAATGCATTCAGTGAGGAATCAGCATATGTTCTTAATGCGTTATATGAACCGTCAATGTAAGTATCTGTATGAGTTCTTAATGCGTTCAATGAAGAATCGGTATAGGTTTTAAATTCGTTATAAGAAGCATCAATATAAGAATCCGTATGAGTTCTTAAGGTATTCAGTGAGGAATCAGCGTAAGTTTTTAATTCGCTATAAGAAGCATCAAAATAAGAATCTATTTGAGTTCTCAAAGTATTCAACGATGAATCAACGTACGATACCGTAGAATAATTCTGATTTTTTACAAATGCGGTACTCGCTACTTTGGTAGAATTATCAGAAATGGATAAAGTTTGAGTAATAATATTCCCATTCACATATAAATCACTATTAAATGAAACATCGCCTGATACAACTAACCGTCCATTTAAAGATAAATCCTCACTTACTATTAATTGATAATTGGTGGTGGTAGTATTAATAATATTTTGATTCGTATAATTTTGTACGTTCAATCTACCATTAATTGTTAAGTCTTTACCTATATTAACATTGCCGCTTAATGAAGAATCTCCGATTGTATTTAAAATTGTAATATTCGCAGTAGGAATAGTAGTGATGCCTGTAAAAGTAGGCGACTCTATAGTTGCCTTTAAATTTAACGATGTGTCTACATATTCAATACTGGATTTCAAATTCAAAGATAAATCGGTATATGTTTTCAATTGGCTATACGAGGCATCAATATAAGTATCCACATGACTTCTTAATGCGTTCAATGAAGAATCCGCATAGGTTTTTAATTCATTATAAGAAGCATCAATATAATTATCAATATGAGTTCTCAAGGAATTCAACGAAGAATCAGCGTATGTCTTCAATTGTGTATACGATGCATCAATATAAGAATCCGCATGAGTTCTCAAAGCATTCAACGAAGAATCAGCGTATGTTTTTAATGCGTTATAAGAAGCATCAATATAAATATCAGCATGACTTCTCAAAGCATTCAATGAAGAATCCGCATATGTTCTTAATGCGTTCAACGAAGAATCCGCATAGGTTTTTAATTCGTTATAAGAAGCATCAATGTAAGTATCTGTATGAGTTCTTAAGGCGTTCAACGAAGAATCAGCATAGGTTCTTAATTCACTATAAGAAGCGTCAATGTAAGAATCCGTATGAGTTCTTAATGCGTTCAAAGAAGAATCAGTATATGTTTTTAATACGTTCAATGAAGAATCCGCATAGGTTTTTAATTCACTATAAGAAGCATCAATGTAAGAATCAGTATGAGTTCTCAAAGCATTCAACGAAGAATCCGCATATGTTCTTAATGCGTTATACGAAGCATCAATATAAGAATCCATATGAGTTCTTAAGGCGTTTAACGACGAATCAGTATATGTTTTTAATTCAGTATAGGAAGCATCAATGTAATTATCGGCATGACTTCTTAAGGCGTTCAACGAAGAATCCGTATATGTTTTTAGTGCGTTATAAGAAGCATCAATATAAGAATCAGCATGAGTTTTCAAGGCATTCAATGACGAATCAGTATAGGTTTTTAATTCATTATACGAGGCGTCAATGTAATTGTCGGTATGACTTCTCAAAGCATTCAAAGATAAATCAACATACGATACAGTAGAATAATCCTGATTTTTTACAAATGCGGTAGTTGCTACTTTGGTAGAATTATCATTGTTATTTTGTGTTTGACTAGTAACATTTCCATTCACATATAAATCACCGTTAAATGAAACATCACCCGATACAACTAAACGTCCATTTAAAGACAAATCTTCACTTACTATTAATTGATAATTGGTGGTAGTAGTATTAATAATATTTTGATTGGTGTAATTTTGTACGTTTAATCTACCATTAATTGTTAAATCTTTACCAATAGTAACATTACCATTTAATGATGATTCGCCTAATGTATTTAAAACAGAAATATTCGCAGTTGGAATAGTAGCGGTTCCAGTAAAAATAGGAGATGCTATAGTTGCTTTCAAATTTAACGAAGAATCCGCATAGGTTTTTAATTCGTTATAAGAAGCATCAATGTAAGTATCAGTATGAGTTCTCAAGGCGTTCAACGAAGAATCCGAATAGGTTTTTAATTCACTATAAGAAGCATCAATGTAATTATCAGTATGAGTTCTTAATGCGTTCAACGATGAATCCGAATAGGTTTTTAATTCAGTATAAGAAGCATCAATGTAATTATCAGTATGACTTCTTAATGCGTTCAACGATGAATCCGAATAGGTTTTTAATTCGTTATAAGAAGCATCAATATAGGTATCAGCATGAGTTCTCAAGGCGTTCAACGATGAATCCGAATAAGTTTTTAATTCACTATAAGAAGCGTCAATGTAATTATCAGTATGAGTTCTCAAGGCGTTCAAAGAAGAATCCGCATAGGTTTTTAATTCACTATAAGAAGCATCAATGTAATTATCAGTATGAGTTCTTAATGCGTTCAACGATGAATCCGCATATGTTTTTAATTCGTTATAAGAAGCATCAATATAGGTATCAGCATGAGTTCTTAATGCGTTCAACGAAGAATCCGAATAGGTTTTTAATTCAGTATAAGAAGCATCAATATAAGTATCCGTATGGGTTCTTAACGTATTCAATGAAGAATCCGCGTATGTCTTCAATTCACTATACGAAGCATCAATGTAAGTATCCGTATGGGTTCTTAACGCATTCAATGAAGAATCGGCATAGGTTCTTAATTCACTATAAGAAGCATCAATATAATTGTCAGTATGAGTTCTCAAGGCGTTCAAAGAAGAATCAGTATATGTTTTTAGTGCGTTATGAGAAGCATCAATGTAAGTATCCGCATGAGTTCTTAATGCGTTCAACGAAGAATCCGCATAGGTCTTCAATTCGTTATAGGAAGCATCAATGTAAGTATCCGTATGAGTTCTTAACGCATTCAAAGAAGAATCGGCATAGGTTTTTAATTCACTATAAGAAGCGTCAATATAAGAATCCGTATGAGTTCTCAAATTATTCAAAGACGAATCAACATACGATACAGTAGAATAATTTTGATTTTTTACAAATGCGGTTGTTGCTACTTTGGTAGAATTATCAGAATTTGGTAAAGTCTGAGTAGTAACATTACCATTGACATATAAATCACTGTTAAATGAAACATCACCGGATACAATTAAACGTCCATTTAAAGATAAATCTTCACTTACTATTAATTGATAATTAGTGGTGGTAGTATTAATAATATTTTGATTCGTATAATTTTGTACGTTTAATCTACCGTTAATAGTTAAATCTTTGCCAATATTAACATTACCGCTCAATGAAGAGTCACCAATAGTATTTAAAGTAGTAATATTCGCAGTAGGAATAGTAGCGATACCAGTAAACGTAGGCGATTCTATAGTTGCTTTCAAATTCAAAGACAAATCGGTGTAAGTTTTTAATTCATTATAAGAAGCATCAATATAAGTATCCGCGTGAGTTCTCAAAGCATTCAATGAAGAATCGGTGTATGTCTTCAATTCACTATAAGAAGCATCAATATAGGTATCCGTGTGAGTTCTTAATGCATGAGTTCTTAATGCGTTCAATGAAGAATCGGTATAGGTTTTTAATGCGTTATAAGAAGCATCAATATAGGTATCAGTATGAGTTCTTAATGCGTTCAACGAAGAATCAGCATAGGTTCTTAATTCACTATAAGAAGCATCAATATAGGTATCCGTATAAGTTCTCAAAGCGTTCAACGAAGAATCGGCATAGGTTTTTAATTCACTATAAGAAGCATCAATGTAAGTATCCGTATGAGTTCTTAATGCGTTCAATGATGAATCCGCATATGTTTTTAATGCGTTATATGAACCGTCAATGTAAGTATCCGTATGAGTTCTTAATGCGTTCAATGAAGAATCGGTATAAGTTTTTAATGCGTTATAAGAAGCATCAATGTAAGTATCCGTATGAAAGCGTTCAAAGAAGAATCAGCATATGTCTTCAATTCACTATAAGAAGCATCAATGTAAGTATCCGTATGAGTTCTCAAAGCGTTCAAAGAAGAATCAGTATATGTCTTCAATTCACTATAAGAAGCATCAATGTAAGTATCCGTATGAGTTCTCAAGGCGTTCAAAGAAGAATCGGTATAGGTTCTCAAAGCGTTCAAAGAAGAATCGGCATATGTTTTTAATTCATTATAAGAAGCATCAATGTAAGTATCCGTATGAGTTCTCAAAGCGTTCAAAGAAGAATCAGCATAGGTTTTTAATGCGTTCAAAGAAGAATCGGCATATGTCTTCAATTCATTATAAGAAGCATCAATATAATTGTCAGTATGAGTTCTCAAGGCGTTCAAAGAAGAATCTGTATAAGTTTTTAATGCGCTATAGGAAGCATCAATATAAGAATCAGTATGAGTTCTCAAATTATTCAATGATGAATCAACATATGACACAGTTGAATAATCCTGATTTTTAATGAAAGCCGTAGTAGCCACTTTGGTAGAATTATCAGAATTTGGTAAAGTCTGAGTAGTAATATTACCATTCACATATAAATCACTGTTAAATGAAACATCGCCAGATACAACTAACCGTCCATTTAAAGATAAATCTTCACTTACTATTAATTGATAATTGGTGGTGGTAGTATTAATAATATTTTGATTCGTATAATTTTGTACGTTCAATCTACCATTAATTGTTAAGTCTTTGCCTATATTAACATTACCACTTAATGAAGAGTCACCAATAGTATTTAAATTGGTAATATTCGCAGTTGGAATAATAGCAGTACCAGTAAAAATAGGAGATTCTATAGTCGCTTTCAGATTTAAAGATAAATCTGTATAGGTTTTTAATTCACTATAAGAAGCATCAATATAAGAATCCGTATGACTTCTCAAAGCATTCAATGAGGAATCGGTGTATGTCTTTAATTCACTATAAGAAGCGTCAATATAAGAATCTGTGTGAGTTCTCAAAGCATTCAATGAGGAATCGGTATATGTTTTTAATTCACTATAAGAAGCGTCAATGTAAGTATCTGTGTGAGTTCTCAAAGCATTTAATGATGAATCAGTATAGGTTCTTAATGCGTTCAATGAAGAATCAGTATAGGTTTTTAATTGACTATAAGAAGCATCAATATAATTATCGGTGTGAGTTCTCAAAGCATTTAATGATGAATCCGTATAAGTTCTTAATGAGTTCAATGAAGAATCGGCATATGTTTTTAATTGACTATAAGAAGCATCAATATAATTATCAGTGTGAGTTCTTAAGGAGTTCAATGAAGAATCCGTATAGGTTTTTAATTCATTGTACGAAGCATCAATGTAATTATCTGTATGAGTTCTCAAGGAATTCAACGATGAATCAGTATAGGTTCTTAATGCGTTCAACGAGGAATCTGTATAACTTTTTAAAGCATTATAAGAAGCATCAATGTAAGTATCCGCATGAGTTCTCAGGGCATTCAACGACGAATCAGCATAGGTTTTTAATTCATTGTACGAAGCATCAATGTAAGAATCTGTATGAGTTCTCAAAGCATTCAACGACGAATCAGCATAGGTTTTTAATGCGTTCAACGAGGAATCAGTATATGTTTTTAATGCACTATAAGAAGCATCAATATAAGAATCAGTATGAGTTCTCAAAGCATTCAACGACGAATCAGCATAGGTTTTTAATTCACTATAAGAAGCATCAATGTAATTATCTGTATGAGTTCTTAAGGCATTCAACGACGAATCAGCATAGGTTTTTAATGCGTTCAGTGAAGAATCAGTATATGTTTTTAATTCACTATAAGAAGCATCAATATAAGAATCCGTATGAGTTCTCAAAGCATTCAAAGAAGAATCTGTATAGGTTTTCAATTGACTATAGGAAGCATCAATGTAAGAATCTGTATGAGTTCTCAAGGCATTCAACGACGAATCCACATATGATACAGTAGAATAATCTTGATTTTTTACAAATGCGGTTGTTGCTACTTTGGTAGAATTATCAGAATTTGGTAAAGTCTGAGTAATAATATTAGCACTCACATATAAATCACTGTTAAATGAAACATCACCTGATACAACTAACCGTCCATTTAAAGACAAATCTTCACTTACTATTAATTGGTAATTAGTGGTGGTAGTATTAATAATATTTTGATTCGTATAATTTTGTACGTTCAATCTACCATTAATTGTTAGGTCTTTACCTATATTAACATTGCCGCTTAATGAAGAGTCACCACTAGTATTTAAAGTGGTAATATTCGCAGTAGGAATAATAGCAGTACCAGTAAACGTAGGCGATTCTATAGTTGCTTTCAAATTCAAAGACAAATCCGTATAAATTTTTAATTCACTATAGGAAGCATCAATATAACTATCCGCATGAGTTCTCAAAGCATTCAATGAGGAATCGGCGTATGTCTTCAATTCACTATAGGAAGCATCAATATAACTATCCGCATGAGTTCTCAAAGCATTCAATGAGGAATCGG
>RHAI01000066.1 GCA_010028705.1 bacterium | reverse complement strand
ATGATGTGCTAGTCGGGGTCAATTTATTGCGCGAAGGCCTGGATTTGCCCGAGGTATCATTAGTCGCGATTATGGACGCTGACAAAGAAGGTTTTCTGAGGAACGAACGGTCGCTAATTCAAACCATGGGTCGTGCGGCTCGAAATGTGAACGGGGCGGTGATCCTCTACGCCGATAAAATGACCGATTCTATGCAGCGGGCTATCGATGAAACCAATCGGCGGCGACTTATTCAGGTTGAGTTTAATCGCGCCAATGGAATTACTCCACAGTCGGTCACTAAAAAAATAACCGATATCCGAGATGATGATCGCCGCACCGTTCGTGAAATTGAATCTCGGTCACGTCAGGTATCACCGGCCGAACTGCCGGCACTAATTGCTGATTTAGAGCGACAAATGAATACAGCGGCTGAAAATTTAGAATTTGAACTTGCAGCTGTTTTGCGGGATCAAATCGAATCATTGATGACAGGCGATTCTTTGCGTTAACCTATGTCATCCAAAAATCTTCGAAGGAACAATTGAATGAAATCGTCAAAAGAACTCGTTACCGCGGTCATCTTGGTCCTGGTTATATTCGGTGGGATTTCGGCGTATTGGCTGACAGCTAAAAGTGAAGTCAAATCTGTCACCTTGAATGAACAAAAAACGGTTACTCGGATTGAGCGTCGACAGACTGGTGCCCCAATAACGTTATTAACTTTTGATGAAGTTAAGGCGCTCCACAAAGCGAAGAAGGCCATTTTTCTGGACGCTCGTTCCGACCGTGAATTCGCATACGCCCACATTCCGGGCGCGTTAGAGGCGTATTACGCCGAAGTTAAGGCGAATCCGCAGGTTGTCGGACTCAATCGGAATCAAATGATCGTGGCCTATTGTAGCAGTGACAAGTGCCCGATGGCTGAATTGTTAGCGACTAAATTAATCGAATTGGGATTTAGCCGCATCTACGTATTTCCTGGCGGTATGAAAGAATGGATCTCGGCAAAAATGCCGGTTCAATCATCGGGAACGCTATAGTGGAGTCTGATCGACAATCCCTTTGGAAGTGGGGAGTCTTATCCATTCAAATCGGCTTGGGGGCTTTATTTATTTACGCCGGGGTTACGAAATTACTGGATCCACTTCGATTCGAGGCTAGTATTTTGGGGTATCAAATTATTCCTCTGTGGCTGGTCGGGCCAATCCGGACGGTGATGCCATGGATCGAAATAATACTCGGCTTATCCCTGGTTATGGGTTGGCGTCCGCAATTGACGTCCGGGGCGTTAGCCACGTTGCTGATAATCTTCACGATACTTGTTGTGTTTGCGATTGCGAATGGATGGATTGTTGATTGTGGATGTTTTGGCTCCCCTCATCCGGCCGATGGATGGAAGGTGGTTCAAAATGGTGTGATGCTAGGGATAACTATACTTTTTAACCGTTATCCACAGCTTGTTCGACCGTATCAGGAATGGAAATTGTGGCTAGTTCGAGACAAGAAACCATGAGACCTGTTGGTGGAGATACTAAAATTTGCGGGATAATTGGCTATCCCGTGGCTCACTCGTTGTCTCCTCGTATGCATGCGAAAGCCTACGAAGCATTAGGCCTTAATTGGGTGTATGTCGCCTTTCCTGTATTGCCGGAAGCGCTTCCCTCTGCAGTAAAATCAATTCGGGCTCTGGGTATTCAAGGAATGAATGTCACAATTCCGTATAAGGAAGCGGTTATTCCATATTTGGATTATATCGATCCAGTGGCCGCACGAATGGGCAGCGTCAATACAATTGTTAATTCTAATGGCCAGCTGTCGGGGTATTCAACTGACGGGGATGGGTTTATTTTGGCGCTAGATATGGAGCTTGGATGTTCGGTTGACGGTCGGTCGGTGTTCATAATTGGAGCTGGCGGTTCGGCACGATCAATTGCGTTTTCATTGGCCGAAAACGGGGTTAAGGAAATTATCATTTCCAATAGGACTCGATACCGAGCCGATGTGTTGATGCACGACTTGATGGTGGTGTATCCCTCTCTGTCAGTGCGGGTAGTGCCTGACGGTAGTCCCGCTATGTTTGATGGCTTGCGATCATCCCGAATCGTTGTCAATACCACCCCATTAGGGATGTCTCCCAATGAGGACGCGACTCCCCTGACTGTGATGGACTGGGTGACGTCCGACCACGTCGTATGCGATATAATTTACAAGCCATTTCCTACCCAATTTCTAAAGGATGCGTCGCAGAATGGGGCTCAGATTTTGGGCGGAAGTGGAATGTTGGCGGGGCAAGGAATTTTAGCGTTTAAGCGGTTCACTGGATATGATGTGGATTATAGTGTGATGCGGAGGGAAGTGTGACCATGCTAACGCGAATCAGCAAATTTCAGCGGGTCGGTGTATTCGTCGATGTTCAAAATATGTTTTATTCGGCAAAGTATCTCTGGGGTGCGAAGCTTAATTTTAGTAAATTAATGGAAAAAGCTGTTCGAGGCCGTCAATTAATACGAGCGATTTGCTACGTTATTGAAAATCCTGAAATTGATCAGGCCTCATTTTTAGAGATGCTCAAAGGAAACGGCTATGAGGTAAAATCCAAGGCGCTAAGGTCCCGATCTGACGGGTCGGCAAAAGGTGACTGGGATATGGGACTTGCTATTGACGCCATATCTATTGCTGAAAAAATAGATGTCGCGGTCCTGGTTTCAGGTGACGGGGATTTCTCTGATTTAGTGTACCATTTGCGAAGTCGCGGTGTGTTAGTTGAAGTGATTTCGTTTCTTGGAAGCACCAATGAAGATCTAATCAACGCCGTAGATTTTTATTTTCCAATTGAAAATGACATGTTGCTTCCTCTGAAGCCTGGAGGAACGGTCCGACCGGCATTATCTGTTCAACGATCCAAACCGAACTCAGATACGTCCGGGACGTGATTGTTGATGTCATCCGGACGGCCCGATTCCAAAAAAGAGGAACGGTTTTAGGATTTTGACTTAAATTCGGTCATTCGATAGTATCTTCCTCTCTAAATATCCAACGCACAGTAATTTTAGACATTCCTTGAAAGGATTTTTTACAATGGTTCACCATTATTCATTAACCCTTGCCCATCCTTGGCATGGCATTACTCCGGGCGATACCGCCCCGGACGTATTGAACGTGTTTGTCGAGATGGTTCCGACTGACACGGTTAAATACGAAATCGACAAATATACCGGTCATTTAAAAGTCGATCGACCACAAAAATTCTCGAACATTTGTCCTTGTTTATATGGATTTGTTCCTCAAACGATTTGTCGACACGAGGTGGCGAAGTACACGATGGAAAAAACAGGAACAAAAAATATTGAGGGAGACAACGATCCGTTAGATATTTGCGTTTTGACTGAACGGCCAATCAATCATGGCTCCGTCATTTTGACCGCTAAACCCATTGGCGGGTTCCGGTTGTTTGATGGTGGGGAGGCTGACGATAAAATCATCGCGGTTCTTGAAAACGATGCCGCCTATTCGGGTTATACCGATATTTCCCAAGTTCCTGCGCCTATTGTAGACCGATTAAGGCACTATTTTTTGACATATAAGCAAGCTCCAGATTCAGATGCGACCCCAATTACCATTTCGCATATATACGGCGCCGATGAAGCCAAAGAAGTGATTCGATGCTCGATGACCGATTACAAAATATTCGTTGAGGAATTGACTCAACACCCAGAACTTGTTGAAGGAGGTATGAGATAATGAAAGCCCCTAAATTAACGACTCAAATTTTTCTTGGTATGGCTGTTGGTGTTGCTTTTGGACATTTTTTGGGAGCTAAAGCCGCCCATTTTTCTCTCTTTAGCGACATCTTTTTACGTTTAATCAAAATGATTATCGCCCCATTAGTGTTTTCGACACTGGTGGTCGGTATTGCTAAGCTCGGTGATGTTCGATCACTGGGACGGATTGGAATCAAAACCTTTTTATACTTTCAAGTTGCTACGGCGGTAGCCCTGATATCAGGAATAACGTTAGTAAATTTTCTCCATCCTGGCACTCGAATGCATATTAATTTACCCAAGCATGGGACGGAAATTGGAATCGATGCAAAGAAACATGCCAGTGCGAAGGATTTTGTAACCCATGTCATTCCAACTAGTATTTTCGAATCCATGGCAACCAATGAAATCCTCCAAATTGTCGTGTTTTCACTATTTTTCGGAGCCTGTTTGCCGTCAATTGGTGAAAAGAGCAAAGTCATTATCAATGGCTTAGATGCATTGTCTCACCTGATGTTTGGTATTACTCGAGCGGTTATGAGTTTTGCTCCGTTTGGTGTTTTTGGTGCATTAGCTGCCGTTGTTGGTGAGCACGGGATCGGTATTTTGGCGGGGTATCTGTACCTTGTGGCGTGTTTCTTCGGAGGCCTGCTTACCTTTATTTTTGTAGGGCTTGGATTGCTGTGCACTGTGTTGCGCATTCCATTTTTCAAATTGTTGTCCTTCATTAAAGAACCGATTTTACTGGCCTTCAGTACGGCCAGCTCAGAAGTAGCACTCCCGAAGGTCATCGAACGTATGGAAAGGTTTGGTTGCTCCGATCGGATCACGAGCTTTGTATTGCCGTTAGGTTATTCCTTCAACCTTGATGGATCGATCATGTATATGACGTTTGCGACGATGTTTATTGCGCAAGCCTATGGAATACATTTCTCGTTGAGCCAAGAAATTATTATGATGTTGATGATGATGGTTACATCGAAGGGGATGGCGGGTGTGCCCCGTGCATCCTTGATCGTAATTGCAGGCGCATTGACAACTTTCAATATTCCTTTAGAAGGGTTGGCCATTATTTTAGGCGTCGATCAGATTCTTGATATGGGTCGGTCGGCTACAAATGTTGTTGGTAATGCGGTTGCCACGGCTGTTGTCTCGAAGTGGGAGGGGGAGTTGAACGTTACAACGGAGTCTGCGGACGCGGACTAATGAAGCAACTTCGCTTCATTGACCCTTATGCGGCGGCTCGAGCCGCCGCGTTGGTGGTGTTAGTCTTTTCAATTCTCAGTATCGTTGTTCCAGGTATTTTATCGGGTTTTAAATTTATAGTTTTGGGGAATATTCATCTCATATTTCATAACGTTGTATCCATGATTAAATTAATCGGAATTTTGTTAGTAACTTCGTATATTTCGGTTTTAATTATGTGTTTGACCTACAATTGGTATGCAAAAAAATGGGGTGGAATTGAGGTGGACCTTTGCTAGGGAACTGTAAAAATCTTGTTCACCTATTGTTAGAAAATATTAACGTACGTCCCACCAAGAAAGCGTTATGGGTCAAGAAACAGGGGATTTATACCTCGATGACTTACCTCGACTGGTTTGAACAGGTTAAATGGTTTGCTTTGGGTTTGGAGCAGTTGGGCGTGTCGGACGATAGTTTGGTAGCGATTCTATCTTCAAATCGTCCCGAATGGGTGATATCGGACATGGGTATCATGTCGGTGGGGGGCGTGGTCGTGCCGATTTATTCGACGTTGGCGGCACCCGAGATACAATACATTCTTAACGATTGTCGAGCGAAACTTGTTATTGTTGAAACTGAAACTCAGCTTGAAACAGTCCTGTCGATTATTGATTCATGTCCAGAAATTACACGTATAGTCACCATTGACCGTCATTTAAAAACGACTGACTCCCGATGCATTGGCTTTGACGATGTCCAAGAATTGGGTAAGAGTTCTACGCAAACTGCTTATGAAGATTACCTGAATCACATTGATCGAATTCATCCCGACCAGTTAGCCAGCATTGTGTATACATCGGGAACAACTGGTACCCCAAAAGGCGTTATGCTTACCCATCGTAATTTTTTAGCTGATGTCATGGATATTTTACTGGCTATTCCAGTGAACGATACGGATGTTGTGTTGTCGTTTTTACCGTTATCCCACGTATTTGAACGTACCACGGGTTACTATTCACTCGTAGCGGCTGGAGGTAGTATTTATTACGCTGAGTCAATGGATGCCATCGCGGCTAATATTCTTGAAGTTCGGCCAACGGTCTTAATCAGTGTTCCTAGATTATACGAAAAAATGCAGTCGCGAATATTAGAGTCCGCTACGGGTGTAAAAAAACGATTATTGCACTGGGCCCTCCGGGTTGTTCAACGCTACAGGCATCAACAGAAGATCCGGACGGTGTCGTGGCGGTTGCGGTTTAAATATTTCCTTTCTGATCGGCTCGTTCTGTCTAAAATTCGGCAACGAACCGGGGGTAATCTTCGTTTTTTTGTGTCCGGTGGTGCCCCATTGGCGAAGGAATTGGGCCAGTTTTTTGATAATTTGGGACTTGTAATTATTGAGGGCTATGGACTCACCGAAACATCTCCCGTTATTTGCTGTAATCGATTAGATGGCTATCGATTTGGTACCGTTGGAAAAGTGTTGCCCAGCCAGGAAATTCGGTTGGCCGACGATGGTGAGTTGTTGGTGCGAGGTCCCATTGTCGCTCGAGGGTATTTAAATTTACCCAACGACACACAAATTGCATTTGACCCTGACGGCTGGTTTCATACGGGAGATATTGCGGAGATTGATACCGACGGCTTCGTGACGATTGTGGATCGAAAAAAAGATCTCATTGTTTTATCGAATGGAAAAAAGGTCGCTCCCCAGCAATTGGAGCTGCGCCTCACATCGGATGAATTAATCTCGCAAGCGATTGTTTGTGGTGAAAATCGAAATTATCTCACGGCGATCGTCGTTCCGTTTATCCCGCGCCTTCGGAACCTCTTTCCAGAGTTGGGTAATCTGGATCCGAAATCATTGATCCGCCATCCCATGGTGTTAAATACCCTATCCACCATAATCGACCGAAAAAATAATGGCTTAGCTAATTTCGAGCAGATAAAAAAAGTATTGTTTTTGGACCACGAATTGACGATTGAATCGGGCGAGTTAACGCCCTCAATGAAACCTAGACGAAAAGTAATTTACCGTAATTACGAGTCGTTATTGCAGCGGTTGTATGATGGCGAAGATCTAATAATTGAATAACGAAAAGGACACCATGATGAAAGAACGCCTAGCGATAGTAGACGGTATTAGAACTCCATTCGCAAAAGCTGGGGGACAGTTTAAAGATGTTTCAGCGGATCATTTGGGCTCGGTTGTGGCACGGGAAGTCATTGCTAGAACCGGGATTAGCGGCGATCAACTCGACGAAGTAATTTTTGGCAACGTATCGCAGCCTGCGAATGCCGCTAACATTGCGCGTGTTATTGCGCTTAGGGCTGGGGTACCTCAGTCGGTTCCGGCGTATACGGTCCATCGAAATTGTGCATCTGGCATGGAGTCGGTGACAACGGCGGCCAATAAAATATTGGCTGGGGCTGCATCGATTATTCTTGCGGGCGGAACCGAGTCCATGTCCAATATTCCACTACTTTTTAATAAAACAATGACTCGATTCTTCGAAGACTTAGGACGGGCCAAATCAGTCGGCCAACGGCTTAAAGTAATCTCTACGTTTCGACTGGGGCACCTGGCGCCAGTTATTGGTGTAGTTGAAGGTCTGACTGATCCGGTGTGTGGCTTGTTAATGGGGCAAACGGCCGAAAAATTATCCCGTGACTGGGCGATTGGCCGCGAAGAACAAGATCGGTTTGCACTACAGTCTCACCAGAAAGCTATCGCTGCCCTTCCGCGTCTGGCGGAAGAGATAGTTCCGTTACCGATTCCGCCTCGATTTGAGTTCGTAGCACAATATGACGACGGGCCTCGAAATTCGCAAAGCATGGAAGCGTTAGGAAAACTGTCTCCGTATTTTGATCGAAAGACCGGGACAGTTACGGTAGGGAATTCCTGTCCATTAACCGACGGCGCTTCGGCGGTTCTTGTGATGTCCGAATCTCATGCGAAATCGTTGGGATACAGACCCTTGGGATACCTGCGTAGTTACGCTTATGCCGGGCTTGAGCCCGAACGAATGGGTTTGGGTCCCGTGTATGCGGCGGCTAAGGCGTTAGATATTGCAGGAATGACGGTGGGAGATATCGATTTGTTTGAAATTAATGAAGCCTTCGCGGCTCAGGTTATTGCGAATCTTCGTGCATTTGATTCGAATGAATTTGCGATGTCGAAATTTGGAAAATCTAAAAAATTGGGGTCGATCGACCCTGATAAATTAAATGTCAATGGGGGGGCTGTCGCGTTGGGGCATCCGGTTGGAACATCAGGTAATCGGCTGATCCTAACGCTTCTCAAAGAACTTCGTCGGCGGGGT
>RHAI01000065.1 GCA_010028705.1 bacterium | reverse complement strand
TCCGGGAGGCGAAATACGGTTGCTTCGTTAAATTGGCAGGTTAAACACCACGCGGCGGTAAAGTCGATGAACACTATTTTATTTTCCTGAAGTGCGGCGGATACGGCGGCGGGGCTAAAGGGCCTCCACTGCGTACTGGAATGACTCGTGGTGAGAGTGAACTGTCGTGTGATCACGTAAAACGGGATCGATAATAGGGAGGTGATTCCGATGAGGAGTCCAATGATGCTCCTCCAAGTCGCATTATTTTGATTTTTCCCATAGAGCCAAAAAAAACATGCGGAGACCAAACATGCGCTGTGTACCACCAAAAATAGGACTGGCGACTGGGTTTGTCGATAGAGTACCCATTCCAGCCATATGACTGACGCAAACATGGGGAACGCCAGGAACTGTTTAAACGTTACCATCCAGGCTCCCGGTTTCGGTATCCATCGAACCAGGGACGGAATGGCCGCCACGATCCAATAGGGAACGATCATTCCGACGCCAATCGACATAAAAATAGATAGCGCCTGCAGTGGCGATAATGTGGCCGCGATTCCAATGGCCGTCCCCATGAACGGTGCGGTGCAGGGCGTCGCGACGGCCGTGACAATCATGCCCGATCCAAAGGATCCCCATCGGCTAATGACGGCAATCCCCGGTAATCGGCTCGCCGCTAATCCAACTTCAAACAGACCCAATAAATTCAAGCCAATGACAAAAAACAATATCAGTAATATCGACACGACAGCGGTAGACTGCAGTTGGTAGCCCCAGCCGACGGCGGAGCCAGTGGCTTTGAGTAGGAGGAGGCCGCTGCCGATGACTAAAGTAGACACCATAATTCCAGCTGAAAATAAGGCCGTTTCCCGGCGGTTTTCGCGGGGGGCGCTATGGGTTAATGTCGCGATCGACAGAAGTTTTAACGACACTACTGGGAATACACAGGGCATTAAGTTCAAGATCATACCGCCTAACAGTCCAAAACAAATGGCGTAGACCAGTGGCCACAGCGCGGATGAATTTTGAACGCTGTGATGGGTGATTGACGTTGGAATCCGGGCCGATACCGTCGTGCGTTCAGGTACACAACTGTCGGAACATACCACCCACGACATCGTCGCATGGATCGATTCGACTGATAGCGGAATGTCTAAATCATAAAATACCGTTAGGGATCCGCTATACCCGTCACTGGCAATTGGTCCCATCTTGAATTGAGCGGGCGTCGGCCAAGGCCGTGGGTGAACGGCTTCCGGAGGGAGTGCCCATTCAATACGAGTGGCCTGGCCGGTGGACCCGGGTGTTTGGCTGTAGATGTGGGACTGTTTGGGAATTTGTAAACCGATTTTTGCTGTTACTTGGCTGGAGCTGGTCCGCTGAATCTCAATGGAGGGTGTTACTGTCGTCGCGGCATGGACTGACACACTGCCTCCGGTGATCACATGAGACAGAAGAAACAGGATGACATAGATGAACGGTTGAATGATATGGATTCGGGAAACTATCGGCCGTAATGAAATGTTCATTGAAATCACGATCGTAATATAATTGATAACGGACAGATGTCGAGGGTCTTGGGGAGTCGAAGGAGCCGGTTACTCCCCGTACCGTGGCTTCTTCGACTCAGATGCCACTGAATATGATGATCGAGTGGCATCTGAATCCGGTGCAAGCCCGGTGTCGGACTAAAAAATGGGTATATTTTTATTTCGGGGCTGGGCTTGATCCATTGGGACTAATACATACTCCGTAATCAAATCATAGCCTCGGTTCTTCAAGCATGATCGGACGCCACTATCCACCAATCCGAGCTTGATCGACGCTTTGCTTATATTTCCATATTCATTGAGTGTGGCTACTAGCTGGGACACTGTAAATGTTGTTCCCCCAACGATGAGAGTTTCTGTGCCGGAGACTTTTTTATCGATATTTCTCACTAATGGCAGCTTTTCGTTCTTAACGATTTTAAACCGTCGTGCAATTTTCTTGCCGTTGCGCGCAAATTGAATTTTGATTACGGCTGGGTCGATCTGAAAAAAAATGGCTGTGCGATTAATGTTTCCAAATTCGTTGAGTTTGGCGATAAACGCGTCAGGGTCGATTTCCGGTATCCGTTGTCTTCCTTTGACTTTTGATGTTTCCATGGCGTATTGGTCCTTAGCGTAGTGTTTAAAAGAATAGACTGGGTTCAAAAAACAAATATTAGTCAGGTGGGGGGAATCTGAAAATATATGAAATTTTTGACCGGTTAATTATACTACCTCATCACACCTCGGGAAAGTGCCCGAAATTTATCTATAAAGAGGTCGTTTATGGAATGGTCATCCATCGTTCAATTAATGCAAGCAGGGGATTCCGTTTCGACTAAATTTTATAAATCAATCACTGGGCCCGACGAGTTATCAATCGCCATTTCGGCATTTGCTAATACTATTGGCGGGATGGTAATTGTTGGCTTGGACCGCATTAACTTGCACTTTGTTGGATCCAACCTCACCGACGCCCTGGTCAATCGAGCGGTCGATATGGTCACCCCGAGAGTTCGGACGGAAGTGTCGGTTATTGAGAAGTCGGGGCGATTAATTCACGTTATTCGCGTTGAAATGGGCTTGAATCGGCCGTACGTGTTTGGCGGTAAAATCTATTCGTTGGATGAATCTCGAGCCTGGTCGTTTAAGCTGATTGAAGACGATGCGCCCACTGTGGTTGCGGTTGAGTCGATCGCACGCCAAAACATGATCCCGAATGAGCCGCTGGATCGATCGTCGGTGGACTCCGATTTGTTAGAACCGGCCCAACCCATTTTGGGCTTGCAAATTGATCCAGAAATTTCGATAAAAATGAATCAACGCCAGTTAAAAACGATTGACTATCTTCGGCGCCATTCAACAATACAAAATAAAATTTATCGACAGTTGTTTGGTGTATCCCACAAAACGGCGCATATTGAATTAACGGATCTCGTGTCACGGGGTGAAATTCTGACCCGGGGAATGGGGCGAAGTACTCATTACGTTATCGCCCCAAAATGATGGTCGTCGGACACCGCTTCTCAATGAGGGTGTGCGTGATCTCTGGACTACGGTTTAAGTCCGATGATCCCGCACCCAATTCGTCCTCCGGATCCGCCGCTGGGCTGCGTGGTGAAGTCATCTTCTTTGGCGTGAATAATGATACTTCGGCCGATTACCCCGTAATCCCCTAGCAGGGAGGCATTTGGAATCAGCACTGTTACGAATGCGTCGCCCTCTGGGTCGGTCTGAATGTTACCTAAATCCCCCGCGTGATGTTCCTCCAAATGAAACCCACCGTGTTTCTGTCCGGTGGGATTGAAATGAGATCCGGCTGACGTGCCATCAATCGCACTGCAGTCGCCACATTCGTGGATATGAAATCCATGATTTGATGATGGGGTTAATCCTGATAATTGGCCGGTCAGGATAAGGCCATTCGACGTTGGACGTAGTTCAAATTTTCCAGATACTTTATTATTTCCAAGCGGTTTGATTTGGACCACCCCGATGGGTTTGGCATCCATTGGACGTGATAGTATCGACACTGTGAGGAGTAAGGCCGCGATACATTTAGTGACGGTTTGGGCTGTCATTTTCTGGCTCCTTAAAGCGATAAGTGGGACGTGCAACGTCACTATAATTGATTCAGGTGAGGAAATCTATGGATAATAATGGGGTATATCAGGGCTGTTTATTCGTATCAATTGAACGTGTTGATGAGGTCAGTGACTGGTTATTGGCGGTCGGGGCGTTGAGTGTCGTGACTGAATTAGGGCTGGACGTCGTCGCGGATTCCCGGGACTGGTTCGATACGGTGCCGGGATTTGGCGAGGTTCGCCACATCGGCGATTCGGAATGGAAACATGTGGGGCATCAAGGCCGGGAAGTGGTGACCCTGACCGACGATGTGGTGGTGGTGGCGAATGAGTCGTTTATTTCACAGACATCCGCTCCGATTGTGATCGTTATTGATCCTCGGGACGCTTTTGGCGACGGCGCGCATCCCACGACTCAACTGTGTGCCGAGGCGCTCACTCGGTGGATTCGGGATCATCCCGATGCGGCGTCATGTGTGGATTTAGGGTGTGGGACCGGGGTGCTATCGATATTGGCCGGTAAACTGGGGGTAACGGATTGTGTCGCGGTGGATATCGATCCGGTTGCAGTGGCCATGACCCAGGCTAATGCCGCTCGAAATGAGGTGCGGGTCGATACTCGTTGTGGCGATATCACTCGACGGTGCATCGACCGCCAGTTTGACATTGTTGTCGCAAATCTTCTGACGGGTACGCTTGAGCGGGCGATGGATCGGTGGGTTGAATGGGTCAATCCCGGGGGGGTGTGTATCATGAGTGGCGTGTCGGCTCAGTGGGCGGGGGACATGAGACGATGTTTGGCGACTCGGTTTATCTCCGTCGATGAGACCTCTCGGGATGGGTGGCATGCGTTTGTCGCTACTTCGGCCGTCGCATCGGGTGTCTTTGGAAGGGCCTAACTCCGGCCATCGTTCGGGGTGGCTAAGACGTGGATTACTGCCGTTCGGCAAGCATTTTTCTAAATTGGGCGGCTTGAGCCCACGCCGTATTTTCTGTGGCGGAAAAATGATCGATAAGGGAGTCTGTTGAGCCATCGCCGTCATGGGGTGGGCGGGACGATTTTCGCTGCAGTCCAGGTGTCTCGCTTGGCAGCACGAACGCGGACGGTGTGCTTGACGATCCATCCACGGTGCTGGCGGTGATGTCGGTTGTCGTACGATGGGGCGCGGCCCATTCGTTATGGTGCTCGTCGCGGTCCTTATCGTCGATCTCGTCGCTAAACAATCCGCTGGCGAGAATGGCGACCTCTGCTAACAGAGTGGAATCCGGTGCTGGTTGTGACGCGAGTGTTGTCATCAGTTGATTGAGCTCGGCGGGTGTGCCGGTCTTGAGAGTCGTCGCAATGGTGTTGAGGATGGTGGCGGCCTCGCTCGGATGGGTCTGAACCGCAGTGATCAGTGCGGGAAGAGCCGTTTCGAAAACGGGTCCCGACTGTTTCGCCAACCCAGTTAACACCTCTTTGGTTAATTGAATCGTGTCGTTTGCGAACAGCGTTGATAGTGTTTTGGGACTCTCGGTCGCAAGATGTGTCAGCGTCTGTGCTGTGGTGTTGAGTGCGGACGGTGAAGTGCTGGCTATTTCTGTGAGTGTCGCGGTGATCAGCTGAACGGTGGCGGGTGTGACTGATTGCGGACTTTGTTCGGTTAATGCGGCGAGAACCGTGATGACCGGTTCGTGGATTTCAGCGGGTAGTTTGACGACCTGTTGCAATTCTTTTGATACGGCAAGTAGATTTTCGGGACTAGTTTTTCCGATCGTCGTTAATAATTTATGCGCGTTGTGGTGGTGTTTGCCGTGAACATGTCGTTGAATGAGCCCCAACGTATCGGTGAGGGTTTGGACCAGTTCTTTTGTGACGGCTTCGGGCGTGTGTGACGCCACGGCGTCTAGTATTCGGGCCAGTGGTTGTCGGATCTCTTTGGGGATTTGGGGGGCGGATTTAATGGCGTTAAACAGCCGTATCTGGCGGGGTCCCCCTCGTCCGTGAGATGCCGTGATCATAATAAATTGCCGTCGGTTTACGCGACGGCCGCCGCCGCCATGGCGATGGTGACTATGGGTTGCGATGGCGTCTTGAAGCTGCTGTAGTAGTAAATCTTCCAGTTGCTGTTGCTGTCGGAGTGCGGCAATTTCAGCGGGTGTTTGACCCGGAACGACCTGTTGGGTCAGCGGCAGGCTAATGTACTTAAACATGCGTGACCACGGTCGGTTTTGCCGATATGTGGGGGGATGAAATTAACATAAATGTACTAGTTTTCAAAAAATGCTCCAATTATGTTATTGATTGCCGAGGACTAGGCTTGATTTCGCCGACCTGAACCCCGGTATGCAGCGACGGTGCCAACCCGTTGGATGGGATAGCCAGTCGGGGATTAAAATGGTACCGATATCCCGATTCCAGTGATATCTGAGCTCATGACCGGTTGAATTGTGATGGGTCGTGGCGTGCGAGAGGATGTTGGCGATGATCCGGAATTGGACGCTCGCTGGCGATAGCGGTGATCGTCGATACTGGCCATCCATTCGGCGGAATAATAGCCGAGGGCCGCCCCCAGTACGATATCCGAAATCCAGTGATCCTGGTTCGTTATTAATAAGCAACTGCTGATCGTGGCGGCGCCGTAACACAAGGACGGAATGATGGGGTCGTCGCGATAGGCGATGGCAAATGCGGACATCACCGCCCAGGTATTGGATGCATGCCCGGAGGGAAATGCGCCGTCACTTGGAATTCTCCAATTCGGCGGGCCGATTCGAAAATCATAGGGGTCGTCTATTTTGGTGCGATATATCAGATTTTTTAAGCCTTGATTTACCAGTGTTTGGAACACAAAACTTTTGATTGCAATGCGGGATGCCCGTTCTAATTTAGAGTCTTCCAGCACAAAACTACTGGTGTAAATTCCAGCTAACACGATCCCGGGATACTGCCATTGTCCCAGTTGGTGAAAAATGTCCAGTGATTGCTTGACCGGAGTCCAAGATTTCTTATCAAATGTGGTATAGATTGGCCGGTCGACGATGATTAACGCCCCGGTGGTGCCCATAATCGTCCAAAACGTTCCCCATTCCGTGTCGTTCCACGTTAGTGGCGCGGTCCAATACCGGGCATAGTCGTGGAACGCATCGCCAAATTCAGATAAAAACGTTTCCGGCAGTGATCCGATGGTGGGGGTGGCTACAGAGGGCATGGGTGTGCCGGCACTAATGGGTAGCGACATGAGGCCGAGTAGGGCCACAACACTCCCCCGCGTCAACATCCGTTGGATGAACCGAAGGGGTGATCCACGGTGACTTCGGAAGATCAAAATGTGAGGCTCCACGTGGTGTCATGGGTGTCCCAGGTGTATCGGTACGTCAATCGACAGGTGTTCCATGCGATTAACGATACCCCGGAATCGAAACGCCCGTTACTGATTCCTATTTCTGGAAGAATCATTAGGAGGTCCTGAGGTCGTGAGGCGACGGGTACTCGGGTACCGACCCGCCATTCCGTTGAATCCCAGGTAACATAGCTGGCCCATTGCCATCCGAGTGAGAGGTAGCCTTCGGCCCGGGCTCTGAACCCCGACGCGGTGGCCGATACTTCATAAAAGGTACCGAATGTTGGCGCTAATTTAGAATCAAGGCGATCCTGCCATAGCGTCCCGCCCAGCTCTCCGTGTTGCAATGTCAGCCCCCATGTTCCATCCCAATCGGTGCCAACTACTCCGAGTGATGCCGCTGCTTCAGTCGTTGAATTGACGTGAATCCGAACGGAGTCGAATGGGACCCCGGTGGGGTGAGTTCCCCAATGAGTGACTGTGATGGACGATGTCGGGGTGATCCAGTCGGCCATGGCGTGGTGCTGAGTCACGGCCTCAAAAAAACGAAGCGTCTCCTGATAGATGGTGATGTTAGGGGAAATCATGGGGGTATGGGTGGTGCCAAACCAATAAGTTCTCATCCACGGGCTATTGGACCGGCGCGCGATAATATCGGACGATTCCGGATCCGCCACATGGTCGGTGGGGCAGGCGAATGCCATTACCGGGACGGTAATCTTGGGGAGCTCCCGCATCGCGTGTGCCGCCGATCGTTGCACTTGATAGGCCCCCCGAAACACACAATACGGAATCCAGTAATGGGTGCTGGTGCCATCATTTTCAATATATTGTTGCCCCACGTCGATGCCAAGGATATCTGCCGCACCGACAATGGGTGACAGGGAGTAAAATCGGTCGTCCGCTGATTTAATGATGGGGGCTTGAACCAGTATTCCCGCCACCTCCGGATGCCGTGCCGCCGTTGTGATGGCCAATGGGGCACCCGTGGACAACCCGTAGATGAAGACCGTGTCACATCGGGACTTGAGAAACGCCAGCGGGCCTTCAATACTTCGTTGCCAGTCCTCAACGGTCGAGGCTTTTAGCCGATCCAACGATATTCCGTGGCCGTCCAAGCGAAGGGCATAACTCGCCACGTTGTGCTGAAACCACCATTTTTGAATCTCGAGATTCTGCATAGGCCCGGCGCCGTATCCATGGATGATTAGGACGCCTATTTTAGGATCCGAAGAGCTCCATTGGGGTTCGAAATACAGGGGGAGATTATAGAGTGTTGCACCGGCTGCCCGGGACGCATCGACATCACGCTGATAGTCGGGGTGGGTCGACCGGGGTGGGGATCCCTCATAGAGCGGATACCATTGGGTCGCCCAGGATATCGATGTCCCTCCACCAATTAGGCACCAGCATAGAATG
>RHAI01000064.1 GCA_010028705.1 bacterium | reverse complement strand
AGATACGCGGGGATATTTATGGGAGGGAATGTTGGAATTGGAACAAGTAATCCAACCAGTGCGTTGAGTGTCTCGGGAGACATTACTGCCACCAATCTTAAATTAACCGGCGGGATGACTGTTAATACAGTGACAGCCAATAGTTTGGTTATTAATTCTTCCGCGACGGTCAACGGGACGGTGACGGCGTCGGTTGTTAATGCCAGCTCCGTCTCTGTCAATAACTTAACGGTTAGAGGCGAAATGCAAATTGCATCCGTGTCAGTTACAACATTGAATTTCACCCAGTCAGTTAGAATGGCTAAGTTGGGTATCGGAACCGTTGGGTATCCCGTTAATGATTTGGAAGTGTCGGGTAACATGACCGCGACCGGGGATGTTGGTATCAGTGGAATATTATCGGTTTCAACGATTAATAGTGTTTTGCCGACCTTTTCAATATCAGCAACCGATCAAATTTTCGTTAGTGGCAATGTGATTTCGTCCGGTAATTTATTACTTACAACGGGTCAGCTGGCCTTGCCCACCGGGTCGTCGGCCGTGGCCGATCCTGTTTATGGTAGACTCTATGTCGATTCAGTGGGGCAATTGAATTATTTAAAACCAAATGGAACAACTTCTGCTCAGATTTCCAAGTCGTTAGTCGGAAGTCCGAACGCTGTCGCGTTTTACGGAGCAGACGGGACGTTGACGAGTTCCTCAAACATCTCATGGGACGGGAGTAGTCAAACATTGACGATTGGAACTGCCAATGTGGCGGCTTCATTGCAAGTGCTGTCGTCGATTAACTCCGCTACAGCCGTTGGGACCTGGAACGCGCATTATATCGATTTCAATATTGCCAATCGCTCCGGTATTTTGTCATCAAGTCGGTTTACTGGTTTGGGGATCGTGTTTTCCGGTTTAAATAATACAGATCCCAATAATTATGGGCGTTTAGGGCAGGGTGAGACGGCGATTGGGTTACGGGTCGATATGTCTGGTTTATCGGCGGCCTATTCCAGCATTGATTCATTGAGCGGCAGTTATAATAATTGGGGTACAAAATACGCGGCGGTATTTTTAGGGGGTGGCGTAGGTATTGGGACATCGACGCCAGAAGCGGCCTTGCACCTTAAGTCAACGGCCTCGTCCGATACGGTATTTCGAATTGACACCCTGTCAACGGATTACGCGTTAGTTGTTTCTGGCAACGGTATGGTTGGTATTGGCACATCTCAGCCGTCGGGCCGTTTAACCATCAAGGGAGACGGTACGAATGCTCTTGTTCGCTTCGAAGACAGCACCAACAAACCCGTGTTTGTGGTCACTGGTAATTCTTCGGTTAAGGTAGGGATTGCAACAGCGAATCCCCAAGCGACATTACATGTAAGCGGTGATGTATCGGTGCCTCCGTTAATCGTTTCGGTACCGAACAAGTTTGCCGCTTTTGTCGTGTCTCAGGACGGAAAAGTGGGGATTGGGGTATCTACTCCGAGTGCATTATTGGATGTGACGGCGACAACTGGCGATCTATTTCGTGCGGGCATCACCTCGCGGCCGTATGGATTGGTCGTCAATAGTAACGGTAATGTCGGGATTGGAGTCGCCACTCCAAGTAGTAATTTTCACGCTGACGGTATCCTTGTATCCGGATATTTGACTTCGCTGCCCACCTTTGTCAGTGCCCCGTCCTATTCTAAGCCATCGGGTATGCTAGCGATGGCGACTACGAACTACACCTTTGTTGGAAACCGTGAAGATGCGTCGGGTTTGAATTCGGTGATCGCATGGAATACCCCGATGCTCCGCTTTGTTTCAAATGACGATAGCGGTCCGACTGATGTGATGGTGCTTAATTCCGATAAGGTGGGCATTGGCACGTCTAATCCGACCGCGAAATTGGAAATTGTCTCTAAAAACGCCACCGTTCCATTGCTTGTTGTAACCAATCAAAATGGAAACCAATTGGTTGTCAGTGGGGATGGCAAGGTAGGAATCGGCGGCGCGCCACTTCTGCCGAATTCCGTCTATGCATTAGAAGTTAGTGGAAATGCATATGTCTCTGGATCTATCGTGGTATCTGGAACTGTTACAACAAATGTCTTAAATGTAACGGATTCGTTGTCCATTACTAAAAATATTTTATCTACAACCCAAGGATCTGGAACTGGCCAGGAAATTACCCTGAACGTTGGAGCGGATACCACCGGTGATTTGACCGGGCTAAATATTACGATGACCTCGTTACCTAATTTGGATTTAAATAGTCAACGTAATTATGCCGTCTGGAACGGGGCTGTGGCGGCCGGGTTAGTCGTTGATATGACTGACGTAAACGTGAGGCGTCAAAATGCTCAGGGAACTGATGGGGTAAAGTATTCAGGAATTTTTCGTGGAGGGTACGTCGGGATTGGTACGTCGCGTCCATCAGTGGCCCTTCAAGTTGAGGGGGACCAGGTGACTCAAAGTGATGGGACTAATCGTACCGATTTGTTTAGAGCGGGGTCGACCAATGGATCGATCACATTGCGAGATTACGACAGGGGTGTCATTGGTTTTGTCACGACGGGGCCGGATAACGTTGAGTACCCTACGGTGATTATGAGCCCGCCCAGTGGTTCGGATGTGAATGGTCGCGTCGGAATTGGGGTGACCAATCCGGATAAAGCGTTAGTCGTTAACGGAGATGTTCGAGTTGGTAGATTAAGTCCAGCTGGAACCACCTCTGGTGTAACTGCAAATTTATTATTCAGTGGTGGGCCTGTGCGGGATACCACTTTGGGTAGTGAAAATGGGGTCCCGATATTCATGCGTCGGGCCAATACCTCTGCATATAATTCAGAGTTGCAAACCGTGGTCGGGATATCGAGTTCAAACGCACTGAATAAATTTGCGGTTGGGGCCGATATTGCGGGGGTGTTTAACCCTGTATTGTCAGTACAAATGAATGGAAAGGTTGGAATCGCAGATCTCACTCAGACTGACCCATTAATTCCTCAAGCTCCATTGCATGTTGTTGGTGGAAAAGCATCCAATGGAGCCTATCTCGCCAATCACGTCGCGGCGATTGAATCGACGGCCGGTTCAAACGGCGATTGCTTGGGGATTCAATTTTCCACATCGAATGCTATTGGAAATACCCACCATTTTATTACCTTTTACGGATCCGATAATACCAATTACTTGGGAGCGATCCAGGGTAACACTGGTGGAACTGGCGTTCGCTTTTTGTCCCGAGGTGCTGACTACGCAGAATATTTAGAAAAGGCCATCCCAACCGAGAGTATTCAGATTGGAGATGTGGTGGGCGTCATCAACGGGAAGGTGTCGTTAGATACCTCCAAGGCTCAAGTGGTTATGGCGAGGTCGTACGCGGCGACCGTTGCAGGGAATCAACCCAATGTGAAAATGATGGACCGTTTTGAGTTAATTGCCTTTTTTGGTCAGGTCAAAGTCAAAGTGGTTGGAGGTGTGCGATCGGGGGATTATTTAATTGCGTCGGGTCGTAATGACGGGACCGCTGTCGCCGTGTCGCCTGATGCATTGGGTGCCGACCAAGTAAGTAAAATTGTAGGTACGGCATGGGAGTCGTCGGATGATCAGTCGGTTAAATTAATTCATACTGCGGTTGGGTTTGGGTTTAGCACGGCGGATAAATTTACTGAGTTAGCTGCGATTAGTCAGATAAAATCCGATTTGGATCGTGCGAAACTTGATCGGCGCGACATGATTGATCGTATCGATAGTAAATTATCTGCCCAGGATAAAGAAATCGAGGAGTTGATTCAAAAGATTTCTGAATTAAAGCGTTAAGTGGCTAATCCTCTACTTCAGCAAATGAGTTCGGAATCAGGTCATTGGTTCCGGACTCAGGTATTGTTGATCGGTTACTCCATGGTTGTTTGGATTGGGGGATTGAAATCTATTCGATTATTCCTGTGGGATACCTTAAAACTCGAATTGTTTTATATCGGCGGTCACTGTAAAAGCAGTGGGCATTGCTGTAAAGGCCTTAATATTGTGGTTGGTGGGGATCGGATTGAGACTATTCGTCAGTTTGAAGCGGCATGTGTTTCTAATCCAAGTTATAGCCGGTTTTTGCCGCAGATCAATCATGGGACAATTAGCCATTTTGAGTGCCGCTGTTTATCCTCGGAGAATCGGTGTGGCGATTATTTGGGACGTCCAAAAATCTGTCGCGATTATCCCCATAGTATGTTTATTCATCATGGGTATATTTTTGCGGGATGCGGCTACACCGTGTTACCTAAACGATTCTCCAGACGGCTTTGGATACCACGTAATATTCGGCATTCTTTGGATGTCATTCGATCCATTAACTCGCGCGCTTGACCCAATATATTGAACTGACTATCATAAATTCGTTACAGTTTGGGCCAATAATTAGGGTCCACAAGTCCTAACTTTATAGCACTGCGCAACGATTCGGTGGGTGGTCGAGGGTGTCACGGCCGAATATCGTGTTGATGACGCAGGGGTGAGTGATGGAATGTTTTGGAGGTCATGATCATCGTGTTAAAGAAACTGGGTCTAGTCGGCGTGGCATTAGGCGTGATTGTGACCGCCAGCGGTTGGTTTCTGCCATCGAAAACGGTTGTCGTGAGATCGATTACGATTCAAGCTCCGGTTCAAACCGTCGTGTATTTGGTGGGGCATTTACCGGAACACGAAAAGTGGAGCCCATGGAAGGCATTCGATCCGACAGTAAAAAATACCTATTCTAATCCTAGCCACGGCGTGGGGGCCTCAATGACCTGGCGTGGAGAAAAAATTAAAACTGGCTCGATGACTATTACCGATATGAGGGAACCCCAGCTAATCGTCGCCGAGCTTGATTTTGGGGCTAACGGCAAGGCTCAGTCGGCCTGGACATTTCAGCCCAGTGATAACGGGGTGAACGTGACGTGGAGTTATGAGGCGGATAACGGTAATAATCCCCTAAAACGGTATGTTGCATTATTTTTTATTAAACGTAAAATCGCGGACGCATTTGATCTGGGACTTACTAATTTAAAGCATGTCTCTGAACAGGTGGCGGAATCGCAGCAGAGCGAAACGTATCACATACCCGATATGATTCCCACTCATTTTGGTGTCTCTAACTAACCATGACGGACTCGGGGCATGCTGAAGAGTGTGATGTGTGTGGGGGGCTTATCGAAGACCGTCAGAAGTATCGCGATATCCCGATTCGCGCACGAGAGTGCGTGTGCGACTCGTCATCGACGATTGAGCCGTCCTTTACTCATTGGAATCGTACCATCCGTTCGGATGGCGATACGCTGAGCCGATTTTAGAAACATCCACCATCCTACCGTCCATTAAACCGTTTCGCATAGTTGCAGCTGACCCTATAGGGGCAGTACGGGCACGTTGTTTCGGCTCTGTTTTTTTCGATTTCCACGAGTTCGGCGCAGGGTAGGGTCGAGAAGTCGCCGGATATTATCCTGTCAGTAATCCATTGAACACGGTTGCTGGTGGCGGCGAGTAGTTCGTCTGTCAATTCAATATAATCTTTACGGGGCCCGACAAGGGCCGGTTGGAGTGATGGGGTGACGATCAGCGAACGGAATATGGTTTTTTTTCGATGGAAACTCCAGATGACTCCGGCCCCCACTGATAGATTCTGTTCGTATAGGGCCAACATGTAGATCGGCACTTGCAAATGGTCAAATGACCGAATAAGTTTGGGCGTATATTCGGTACCGGTAATTTTAAAATCGATAACGGCGATGGTTTGTGTGTCTCGATGACGAGCGAGCAAATCGATTCGGCCTCGTATTGGGGTAGGGCGATCCAGTGTTATCGATTTTTCGATTTCAAGGACCTCAAACTTGGTTAGGAAGTCGCAAATACTACTGACTGAATTTAGTAATACCCCGGGTTTTTCTACGGTGCCAATCCATCGAGCTGAAAACGAATGTCGTATTTTGCCGCTTCGATGCCCGTTGATAATGGCGGGACCCCATTTGATTAGCCACTCTCTCACGGTGGTTTCACTTGGGACAGAAACCGATTTTTGAAGTTCGGTCAACAGATTTCCCATCACAAGGTGAATAATTTGCCCCTCTTCGTCAGCGTCGAAGTCAATGCCACGCTCTGCGGGTTCGTTGTATTGAAGGTGCAAATCAATACCCAATTTTCGTGGGCATTTTTGATAGCTATTCAGTTGGCTAACGGATAATCCGGTGACGGGGGGACGGACGTTTTCGGAGGGGCGTTCGGGCGAGATCGCTAGGGGCATTGTGAGTAGAGCCGTGGCCGGTTCAACCGAGATTCCATTGCGATGGAGGGTTGATAGGACGGTATTCGAGGGCGATGTTGGTGCGTTGCCGTCCGACGTCGCGTGGATAAAATGAGTTGAAATTTTCGACACGGCGCAAATCCCTCGAATGGCCAATTCTAATTCGTTTCGGGCATCGATTCGGTCGCTTACCGAATAACTACGGAATGATTGGTCAATTTGGTGCTGGTTGCAAAAGGGTACTATCCAACGGTCCAAGGGAAGTTGTGATGCATGGCTTATTGAACAAATTCGAATAGGGAGTTGCCGGTGGACACTTGGATAAGTGGTGCGCAGTATCTGGGCCAATATTGACCATGGGGATTTGAATTCGCCGGCCAACTCTTGCCACTCGGTGACCAGAGTGAGGACGATCTCGGCCCCAATAGGAGGCGGATTGACTGTCATCATGATGGAATAGAGCCAGTCGCCAATCGATTCAACTGTAATCGACAATAACTCATTTAGGCATTGCTGTATCCCTGGCTCCGCCGATCGGACACTGGGTTCGATTGTTTGTGCCGTCACCCCCCGTTGAGTTAATTGATTTCGCCATCGTGTAATGGCATCGGGTGCCATAGGTTCCGAATGGATTCGCAAGCGACAATCGAGCCAGTCGCTGATCGATTTAATCGTAAATCCGGATGATGCGGCCGCTGCTGTCGCGATCACCAATTGGCCAATTGGTGTGGTGGCGATTGGTTGCTGTTCGGTATCTGCGGAAATGATATTGGCGGCGATTAGCTCATTCAAAAATGAGGTGTGCATCGCAAGATAGTCTGGGAGCGCGATGCCGATCGACGTCGCGGTGCTGTCCCGAAGGAGTGTCCCGATTGTGTGGATCTGAGACTCGGGAGATGGAGTCGACCACCAATAGACCGTTGGTGCCGCACCGGTTTCTGGGGGGACCACGGTTTCAATCGTATGCTCAAGTTGGCGTACCGAGTAAGCCAGCGACGACGTTGAAAAGTGTCCGGATATGTTGGGGGTAATCACTATACAAAACGGGGCCTGTTGAATCATCGCCGTTAGGGTCTGACGATCATAGGGCGTGGGGGTTGAAAACCCAATAATGACGAGGTGTTTTTGAGAACCCTTGGGCCAGATATTCCTCCATTGCGATTGAGTATGCCACTCTCTGATTTCCGATAAATCACGGTAGGCTAGGCGGTGTTTTTCACGATGAAGTACTTCGAAAATGCCCGCCAAAGTTTGGGTATCTAATGAGGGGAATGTACTCGCCCATTCGGCCAAACGATCGAGAGGTTTCCGTTGGGTGATCCAGCTATCGTAATAAAAAAGTAGTCGATGCCATAGCCCTGGCAATTCAGTCAGCACCGTCAGTTGGTCATTAATTTCGTATAAGTAAGCCGTAAGTTTTTCCCGAACTAGCTGGAGTCGAATGGGTGATCGATCGACTGCAAGTCCACTCGAGCGAATGAGCCATTCGTCGACGGTGTAAGTCGTCGGAAATGGGCGTACGTCGGATTCGGCTGAATACACATCGATGAGCCACTGTTTGAGTTCGGTGGTCTCTACCAGAATCATCACATCATCGATACTGCCGGTGAAAAGGGATCCCAATAATGCACGGATGGGTGAGCTAAACCATTGAATAGATGTGGAGTATAGGTGAACGGTTGCCATAGGTCGAAGAGTAGCACTTTTTTTAAAACTTGGCGTTGTTGCGAAATGCTCCATCTGCACCATTTTCGCTCTCCTCATCTCGCTCTGCACCATCACGTCGAGCGAGAACCGACGCATCTGAATCATTTGGCAACAGCGCTATTTCTAAAAACAAGCCATTTTGCAACAGGACCGACTTCGGACTGACACATGACCGTCCCATTTCGATCGAGTCCCACCGATAATGGCTCGATTCATTCAACCTGTTGATTGACGCCACTCCGTAAGATCGGTTGAATACCCATATGAGAATTTTAGGTATTGATCCGGGAATTGCCACGACTGGGTATGGAGTCATTGAGAAACTTGGAAATAAATTTAAAGTCGAGGAATATGGGGTAATTACCACGCCGGCGCACACCCCGTTACCGCGTCGATTGGCCCAATTGGCGACTGATTTAAGGCAACTAATTGATCGGACTTCGCCCCAATCATGTGCCGTTGA
>RHAI01000063.1 GCA_010028705.1 bacterium | reverse complement strand
GTCGGTATTCTGAGGCGACGGTCGCATCTTACGTCCATGATGTACGGCTTTTTTTGGAGAATTCAAATGGCGATATCTCATCGGATTCGGTAGCCCGGTGGGTGGGTGCGCGGTGTAACGACGCGCCCAGTAGTCTTCGGCGGCGAGTCAGTTCGGTACGGACGTTTAGTCGATTCTGTAATCTTTCCGGACGTGTCATTGTTCCCGTGTCGCCGATTTCGGTCGAATTGCCCCGCCAGCCTGACACTGTGTTTCCGGTTCTTGATTTGCCCAGTATTACTCGTTGTATCGATGTCGCTTGGCAGGTATCCACACGAGATGGACTATTGTTTGAATTGGCCTATTCGTTGGGGTTGAGAGTTGGTGAATTGGTGTCCCTTCGGTGGGGTGATTTTGATTTTTCTGCTGGCACTATTCGCGTCCGAGGCAAGGGTAATAAAGAACGTGTGTTACCGTTAAGTGCTGATTTATCCCATCGGGTATTCCGTCATATTCAATCTCACTCGTTCGAGGACTTTGTCTTTAAAAATAGGAAAAATCGCCCGTTAAGCGTCAGAAATGTGCAGTATATTTTTAAAAAATTATTTAAAATAGCCGGCCTTCGTTCGGGTAAATATTCGACCCATTCGTTACGCCGTACCGCAGCTACCCATTTGTTAGATTCGGGCGCCACGGTTCGAGATGTTCAAGCCTTTTTAGGCCACAGTCGGCTGTCGACGACTCAGCGGTATACTAAGTTAGCGACGTCGAAGCTAATGGCGGTGGTCTTAGAAAGTCATCCTCGGCAATGATTTCGATTATAGGGTTGGTGAGCCTTATTGGGATGTTGGTCGTTTCCGTCGTTCTTCACGAGTTGGCCCACGGGTGGGTTGCATTTCGCATGGGCGATTCCACCGCTCAACAACTCGGTAGATTGACCTTAAATCCGATTGCGCATATCGATTGGCTAGGATCGATTGTGTTACCTGCTCTGTGTGCGCTACTGGGGAGTCCTGTTTGGATTGCATGGGCTAAGCCGGTTCCGGTCAACTCGAGGAATTTAAAAAACCCGGAAAACGACATGATGTGGATTGCTATTGCCGGTCCGTTAACGAATATTACACTGGCCGTTGTTGTTGGGATTCTTTTTAGAATATTCTTAAATACCGGCAGTATCGTGTCCGGGGAGATAGCGTATCAGTTAATGATCCAATTTGTTTTCTTAAATCTCGGACTCGCAGTATTCAATTTAATTCCAATCCCCCCGTTAGATGGATCAAAAATTTTAATGCCCTTTCTCAGCGGCCGGAGCAGATACTGGTTCTCGGTGATTGCGCCGTATGGTATCGGGATTATTTTATGTATCTCCTTTACCGGCGTATTAAGTCGATTGGTGACGGGAATTATTATGCCCATTGGGCAGGGGCTGTTATATGGAATCTAAAATTATCGATACATTTTCATTGGTAATCATAACGATCTTAAAGCGGTGAAAAGGAGTGAAATGTGAAGAGTAAAATTAGCCTGCGTTTTTTACTGGCGGTTGTTGGCTTAGCTGGCACTGCATTTTTTGCTATCCCGGCGATGGCACAATGGAACTCCGGAACCACTCCGACTAAACTCACAATTCAAGCGACATTGGCTAGCCAGGTAACCGGGGTCTTAAAAGGAAAAAAAGATGTCCGATTATCGTTTTATGATGGATCTGTATTAAAGGGTAAATCCAAAACGTACCCGGGCGTGATTTTCTCTAACGGCGTCTTTAGCCTTACATTTGACGTTAAAGATATGGTGAGCCAGGCTGACTTCATGTCAATGGTCGACCCCAAAATTTGTATCGCTGTCGATGGTGATGAGCAGAAAGTACCTTTATTCTCTACTCCGTTTACTGTTCAAACCCGATTGGCCGAAACTGCGCTTAGCGTGGACGCGGCGGGGATTACAGGGACAATTCCGTCGGCTAATATCGAGGGGGATTTGGTTGTATCTAATAATGTTTTTATCGTTAAAAGTTCCGAGGGTAAAGTTGGAATTGGAACGTCTGCTCCTCAAAATACCCTCGATGTTGTGGGTGTTGTGAATGCTTCTGGTTTTAATGTCAACGGGTTGCCGATTGAGTCGTCATTTTCGTGGGTTGTCAAAACTCCGGGATCCCCTTTGAGTACATTGTACTACGATCGGGGGTACGTCGGGGTCGGAACTTCAGCGCCGTCCTACCAGTTAGATGTTGTTGGTACCGTAAACGCCCGCGTCTTTTTGCAAAATGGTTCGCTACTCCAGGATGTGTTAAGGGCAGCGGGTGCATGGCGAAATGGTCCTGGGAATGATATTTACTTTGATGATGGAATTATTGCGGATGGGGGCCGCGTAGGAATTGGGACCTCCTCGCCTCAGGAAAAACTGGACGTAAATGGAGCTATTCGTATTTCGCGGTCACGGGAAATTTCTCCAAAGGCGGGAACGATACAATACGTAGTGGATGCGGTAACTGGTAAGGGCGACTTTTGGGGTTTCAATGGTACGGAGTGGCTATCTCTTACCGGAATTCAAGGCTCCGGGGCCAGTGGCAATATAGCGGTGTGGAGTGGTGGAGCATTGTTGTCAGGGAGTTCCAATCTTTTTTGGGATAAAACATCTGGCTTTTTTGGGGTAGGGACGAATGTTCCTAGCGCAAGGTTGACGGTACGTGCGTCGTCGAATACGGCGCCAATTGTTAGTGTTTTGGCCGCTGATAATTCGCCTTTGTTTTATGTGTCTCCGGCGGGGGTTGGAATCGGAACAAGTCTTCCATCTCAAAAATTAGACGTTAAGGGAATTGTGAATGCCCAGGGTTATCGAGTAAATGGAAAGCCGTTGGAATTGTCGTTATCGTCAGATAGTTATTGGTTACTAGAGAATGAGGGGCGGATTTTTTACGAAAAGGGAAATGTTGGAATCGGAACGACTGCGCCGGCCAGTATGCTGGAATTGGCCAGTGCCACTGGAAATCCAATGATTACGTTTGGAATTGGAGGTAGTCGGTTGTTCTCGATGGGAATTGGGGCCGATAATCCGGACGCATTTATTATTGGAAAAGGCGCGGACCTTAAAGTTCCTGTATTTACATTTCAGAATCAAAATATTGGTATCGGGATCAGTAGTCCTCGTGCGAATATTCATGTTAGTGGAAATTCCGGAGTTATTTTTTCAGGTACGTTTGGATCTGGCGATCAGCTTACCGAGCAAGGTGCGGGTTCTAAATTTATTTGGTACCCCGCTAAAGGCGTCGTTCGTGCAGGGTATGTCGCGAGAGACGAGTGGAATTATGAAAATTTGGGAGATTTTTCCGTGGCTTTCGGGGACCGTACGGTTGCCAGCGGAGTGGGGTCGGCCGCGCTGGGCGGGTATGGAAACTTTGCCCGAGGGCAGTACTCCGTTGTGGCTGGCGGGGCCAGAAATCAAGCCTTGGGGGACTACTCGTTTGCCGCTGGTCATGAGGCGGTAGCGAATCATCCTGGGACCTTTGTGTGGGCGGACTCTGTTCCTACCAGTGATTTCAGCTCGTTTGTAAGCTCGGCGCCGAATCAGTTTTTGATTCGGGCGAATGGAGGTGTGGGGATAGGCACAACGATTACGAATGGGGCTGCGCTTACCATCGTTAATCTCCGTCAAAAAGAATTTGTTTTAAGTGCAAAAGGCGTCAATGGAAATCCAGTGTTTGTTGCCACCACATCGGGTAACGTGGGTATTGGCATTTCTGATCCGGGATCGGTGCAGCTCGCTGTCAGTGGCTCAATTGCGATCGGGAGTACAAATCCAACGGCGTTATTAACGGTTATTCCCTCGGGTGTCACATCCAAAAATCTGCTATTCATTGCACCTCAGTCATCGCCCACTGCGGCATTGTTAATCACATCTTCGGGTAACGTTGGGATTGGTATTACAAATGGAGATGTTTTTGAGCCCACTGATGTCAACACGTTATTCGTTGCCGGCGGAATAAAAGCGACGGAGTTTAAGGTGGTTGATCCAAATGACCCGAATCAGACGATCACTATTCAACCTAATCCTGGGTCTCCCTGGGCAGATCCCTCAAAAAACAATGGCAATACTTATCGGTCGTCTGGATTTGTAGGTATTGGGACGCCATCCCCTAATAATTTGTTAGAATTGTCAAATCGTAATCTTACTGGAACGAATCCTGTTCTCGCATTTGATATTAATGGCACCGACATGTTTTCGATGGGAGTGGTTACGCCCAGCGCATTGCCTACAACCTACTTATTTGGAATATCACCCAGCGGAAATTTAACAAATCCACCCTCCCTCGTCATCGCTTCTTCAAGCGTTGGGATTGGTATTGGTGCAAATGTTCCCAGTGCTACCTTGCAGGTTAACGGGTCAGCGATATTCTCTGGGAAAGTCGCAGTTGGGACGTCCAATATTAACACTATATATGATTTAAATGTTTCAGGGGCATTTAATACGGATGAAATTTATATTGCGGGTCAAAAATTTGAAAACAAAGACACGCCCTGGTTGACCTCGGGACTAAATATTTATTACACCTCAGGAAATGTTGGCGTGGGTACTACTGCCCCGGCATCACGATTGGACGTGGTTGGGACCGTACGGGCGTCTAATTTCATTACCACCGATCCCATTGAAATTCCCGGATCGTTGCAGTCGACGGATCTGTATTTGAGAAATACGACCGGCAATATTTATGGTCGCATATTTGTTGATGATTCTCAGTTGAAATTTGAAACCCCCCCGGATAGTTTGGGCCAAACATCGGTAAAGATAATTTCGTCACCTTTGCAACGAGCGTCAGCTAACGTTACTAATCCGGGCTACTTGGCGTATTTCGTAGACAATTCAACTTTAGGTAAATCAGATATCTATTGGGACTCGTCAAAAACTCAAACCTCAGTCTCCGGTAATTTTTTGGTTAGTCGAACCTCTGCACCCAATGGAATGATTATCACCCAGAATATTTTATTTGGTGGCGGAGCAACTGGATTGTCGGTAAGTTCAAATTTGTCTCATAGTGGGGAGATTTCCCAAGTTGGAAGCTATGTCGGGCAGGATGTTAGTATTTCGGTTGATCGGAGTTGGGGGAATAGCACCACATCTGTGGATGTTAAAGGGGTCAACATTACGATGAAAACGTCGGGTGGTAGCGTAATATTAAATAATGCGAATGCCATTGGTTTAAATGTGGATGTATCTGATGTTGCCGTTGATTCCTCCCAGGGTGGATCCAAATATGCCGCAATTTTTTCCGGAGGTAATGTAGGTATTGGCACGGCGCGGCCGTCGGTGGAGTTAGAGGTTGTTGGAACGGTTTCGGCCAATTACTTTAATCTTACGGGCGGATTGAACGTCCCTGAATTGGTTGTGAACGGCGGGCAGTCCGATTCGGCAACTTTAGTTGCTCGAACGGCCTTGGTTTCAGGTAAGCTTTACCCCAGGGTCGGTGTCGGTGTGTCGAGTCCCGAGCTAGGTAATGTAGAGTTGGCAGTGGCCGGCACTACATCGGCTAATTCAGTCAAGGTGAATGGTGGGCTGACTGCGGCTACCATGAATATTAATTCAGGTGCCTTTGTTGTCGATTCTGCCGGAAATATTGGAATAGGGACATCGGCACCGGATAGTCAGATTTCGATTAGGAAAGTTATTACTGGAACTCAAACCGACACGGTCGTCGCGCAAAAAGTTAATCTTATAATCGATGCGGCAAGCCAGGATTCGTTGTTTTCGCTTAATCAAAATCTCACGGGCTTAGAAGTCGCTTTAAAATCCGAATCCAATAGTCAGTTGGCGGCAGTTGCTCGCGGGGTTCAGTTGGATCTGTCTAACCTTCGCTTGTCCGACAATTCAAAAGCGACCGGCCTCTACGTCGATGTAAGTGGAAGCACCGGTAGCCGATATGCGGCGATATTTAATGGGGGGTTCGTTGGAATTGGAACCTCAACCCCGATAGCTGAGCTTCATGTGTCGGGGAATATTAAGGCAGATAATCTTGTCCTTGGCGGCGTATTAGCGGCGGATACCGCGACTTTTAATTCATTAGTTGTCTCGACATGGGCAACTGTTAACGGAACAGTCAGTGTTAATTCGTTGTCAGTGGCGGGAACTGTTACTGCAAATTCTGTCGTAGTGCGTACTGCGATTAATTCTCCCCAGGCGGAGTTTTTGACGTTGTCCTCCAATACGGCATCCATTAATAGCTTAATGAAGAGCGCTTCGGTGACCATTTCAAACCAATTAACTGCCGCGAAGGGATTTTTTCAGTCTGTTGGAATTGGGGTGTCTCCCACTCGGTCCGGATTGGTTGTATCGGGGTCGATTCAGTCCGATTCGATGACCTTGTCCTCAGGCTTGACCGTGGTTGGAACTGTGAATATCAATTCCGGTTCTTTTTATAATGAATCAAGTTCGGGGAGAGTTGGAATAGGGACATCGACACCGTTATCGACGTTACATATAGTCAATGGTTCGGCGCTGACATTTTTGGAAACAGATACGCGGACCTGGAACCCGTTGACCATTCATAACCGCAGTACTTCTCCCGGCACAGCCGCTGGAATTCTGTTTACTACCGACACTTCGGCCTCGATCAACGCGGGTGCGGGTGTGATTGCGGTTCGAGGAGGGACACAGTTTGACGAATATAACCCGTCGTCCCACTTGGTGTTTGTCACAGACCCGTTGCAGGACCTCCAAGTTCAAGATAGTGAAAAGCCCCGTGAAAGGATGCGTATTACTTCTGCCGGTAACGTCGGTATCGGAACATCGCTTCCTAGTGCTAAGTTGTCAGTGGTTGGTGACGCAGCAATTACCGGTGAATTGGCCGCTGGCTCGTTAACCGTCAGTACTATCAATAGCCTGACGACGGCTCTTAAATTAAATTCAAATTCAGAGGTGCAATTCCCGTCTGGGATCTCTGCAAATAGTGATGTCAAGGTGGGTCGGGGTATTTATTTTAATCCTGTATCTCTCCCAACGGATATATCATCTCAAGGGCGATTGCTGGTTAACAGTGCCAATAATAATTTGTATTACATCCCTCCATCCTCGACGACCCCCTATAATATTTCCAGCGCGTATACGGGACGATCGGGACGAATTCCGTTTTTTGATTCTCAACGTAATTTGTCAGATATAGCACCTATGTCTTGGGATTCAAATTCGTCCAGCCTTACGATAGGGACTAGTAATCAATTTACCCGTGTTCAAATGATCGCTACTGTCAATAATCAACAGTCTGGAGACACATTTACTGCTCACAGTATTGGGATGCATTTGGGAAATCGCGCGGCGTTTATTCAGTCGTCATCGACTGAATTTTATGGATTGAATATTATGATCGATGGCTTGAATCCGGGTGACCCGAATAATTTTGGACGGTTGGGTCAGGGTGAAACGGCCATTGGATTGAAAGTTGATGTCTCAGGGTTGTCAGCAACGCAATATGTTAATGAAGTTGGGCTAACTCAGGGGTATAAGTATTCAGCCGCATTCCTTGGTGGAAACGTTGGGATTGGTACATCCCGTCCTGCGGCATCGTTACATGTTGTTCAGCAGGGTGGTGGGGCTCCATTTCGTGTTGACACTGCGACGCGTTTAAACGCGCTTGTAGTCTCGGCCAATGGCATGATTGGTATCAATACTGGCACACCGGTTGCGTCCCTGACTGTGGTCGGTGACGATTCGTTATCCTCTAGCACTGCCTTTTCCGTAAACAATGCTGGCGGCACTCCTCTGTTCGTCGTTAAAAATGATGGGAAAGTTGGCGTTGGAACGTCAGCACCGCGTGCCACATTTGAAGTGAATGGATCGATTGGTGCGAACTCGGGTGAGTTTAATATGGTAACAGCCAACAGTTTAAATGTCGGGCCCAATAACGCGTTTGTGGTTACAAGTTTAGGTAGTATTGGCGTAGGTACTGATCAACCGTCAGGTAACTTCCATTTTTCGAAAGCCTTGACTCCGGGGGTTGGAGATGGAACCACTTATTATGGACATAAACTCGATTTATCGATTGGGTCAAATCAAAACAATACGGAATATTACTTCCCGAATGATATTACGCTCCTTGACCTTAGCTTGTCGTCTCTTGGCATGTCGTATTTAGGTGACAATGGGTCTGGTTTGAAGCCAACGGCTGTTGGGCTTGGAATCGATACTTCTGGGTTAAAACTGGCTGGAGGGGCCTCGTTAACGGGTCTGAGTGTTGATGTGAGTGGGAGTGGTGGTACAAGATACGCGGGGATATTTATGGGAGGGAATGTTGGAATTGGAACAAGTAATCCAACCAGTGCGTTGAGTGTTGTGGGAGATATAAGCGCGAGTAGCCTATCGATAACCGGGAATGTGGAAGCAATGGGAGTGACCGTGAGTCGGTTAGCGGTGAGTGGAGGAGCGAGCATCAACGGGACAGTGACAGTGAATCGGTTGGTGGCGAGTGTGGTGAGTGCAAACAATGTATATATGACGGGAACATTATCAGTGGCGACGGCGTCATTTACGACAGTGAATGTGAGTGGTGTAGCGCAGGTGGGGAAATTGGGAGTGAATGTGGCGAA
>RHAI01000062.1 GCA_010028705.1 bacterium | reverse complement strand
AACGTGGTTACCAATACCCTCTCCTGACGATCAATCACTTTATGAATTTCTGACAGTAAATGATCGACTTGATACAAGGTTGGACGCACAGTCACGTGAGGATCAACCAACCCCGTCGGGCGAATAATTTGCTGCGCAACATGATAATCATCCCAATTAAACGATTCCGATATCGCACCTGACATTCGGCATTTATCCAATTCATACGGACCGGGGGTGGCAGACACAAATATACGTGGGCCCAATTTTTTTTCAAATTCGTCAAATTGGAGCGGCCGATTATCCAATGCCGATGGAAGTCGAAATCCATAGTCGATCAGATTTTGTTTGCGACTGCGATCGCCCCCATACATTCCGCGTACCTGAGGTATGGACACGTGGGACTCATCGACAATTGTAATAAAATCGCTCGGAAAAAAATCTAATAACACACCGGGTGCCGCTCCGGCGGGTCGGCCAGAAATATGCCGCGAATAATTTTCGATTCCTTTACAGTACCCAATTTCGTGCATCATATCGATGTCATACAGGGTACGCTGCTCCAATCGGCGGGCTTCGAATTCCTTGCCCATTGTTTTTAACTCGGCCACTCGCACCGTCATCTCATTACGAATGGCATCAATGGCCACATCAAGACGGTCGTTCACCACGTAATGGGTTGCAGGATAGATATCGATCTCATCACGAATCTCAAGGGTGTTTCCATTCAGGGGATCCACCAAGTATATTCGATCAATTTCATCTCCAAAAAATTCCAATCGAACCAAGTATTCGGCCCACGACGGATAGATATCAATCGATTCCCCTTTTACACGATACCGGCCGGGTTTCAATTCAATCTCATTGCGTTCATATTGTGATTTTTCAAGGGCTAAAAATAAGTCTCGACGTCCAATTTCACGCCCAACTTGTAGCGAAATCACGCCACGGATATATTCCTCGGGCAACCCTAGTCCATAGATACAGGACACCGATGCGACGATGATGACGTCCCGTCGGGATAATAACGATCGTGTGGCACTGTGGCGCAACCGTTCAATCTCTTCATTAATTTGGGCTTCTTTTTCAATGTAGACATCACGCGATGCGATATACGCCTCAGGCTGATAATAATCGTAATATGAAATAAAATATTCCACTGCGTTTTCGGGAAAAAACTCACGAAACTCGGCACATAATTGAGCCGCTAATGTTTTATTGTGCGCCAAAATCAATGCCGGTCGGTTCAATTGAGCAATAACATTAGCAATTGTAAAGGTCTTACCTGAGCCAGTTACCCCCAACAATATTTGATGATCCCTGCCACTATTAACCCCGTCAATTAAGGCTTGAATCGCGGCAGGCTGATCTCCAGCAGGCAAAAAATCACTCCGAAGTTTAAACATTCCATAAGTGTAGCCATCCATACGACTGATTACTAGTTGGAAACTTCCAGACGAGTGGTGTTTAATTCGAAGTTCGGTTTCGTATGACAATTATTACAACTGATTTTATTATTGTGGGTAGTGGAATTGCCGGTCTATCTGCCGCTCTTGCCTTGGCTCCTTACGGTGACGTGATTATTGTGACCAAAGGCACGGTTCATCAGGGCTCGACGGAGTGGGCACAAGGCGGAATCGCAGCGGCGATGAATTCTGACGACACACCAAAACATCATTACGAAGATACCATTGCCGCGGGAGATGGCCTCTGCAACCCATCTGCCGTTCGGATTTTAGTTGAGGAAGGACCAATTCGAGTCAAAGAATTGATGGAACTAGGGGCTCGGTTCGATCGGGATGGCGATACATTTTCGTTTACTCAAGAAGCTGCCCATAGCCGTCGTCGAATTCTGCACGCTGGCGATGCCACCGGGCGAGAAATCGAAAAAACCTTAGGAAACACGGTGAGACGGAAACCAAACATCCGGTTTTTGGAAAACACCTCCGTGTCAAAATTACTGGTTGAGGACAACGAATGTCAGGGATGCGTGATACTAAACAACGGTACCGTTAACATCCTGGTCGGACGAGCGGTCATCATCGCAACGGGTGGCTGTGGGCAAGTGTTCGCTTATAATACCAATCCGTCGGTCGCGACTGGAGATGGCATAGCTTTAGCGTATACCGCCGGAGCCACGATTCAAGATATGGAATTTACACAATTCCACCCGACTACATTGTACACTGGGGATAAGCGCCCGATCTCGTTATTTTTAATTTCTGAGGCAGTACGGGGCGAGGGTGGCATTTTACGAAATATCCACGGTGAGCGGTTTATGCCGAGGTATCATCCCAGCGCCGAGCTAGCACCTCGCGATGCGGTAGCACGAGCGGTATACGACGAAATGAAAATTACAAGCTCCACCCACGTATTTTTGGACTTGGGAGACATCCCGTTTGACTTAGCTACGCGGTTTCCAACGATTTTTAAACGGTGCCGCGAGTCTGGCATTGATCTTCGTCACGATTTTGTACCCGTCGCGCCCGCGGCTCATTATTTTATGGGAGGTATTTCGACTGATGAAAACGGACAAACCAGTATTCGTCGTTTGTATGCCGCGGGAGAAGCTGCCTCATTGGGAATCCATGGTGCCAATCGTCTCGCATCAAATTCACTACTGGATGGGCTTGTATTTGGGCATCGGGCGGGGATTACAGCGGCGCAAGAAACACCAAAAATTTCCTGGCCCCACATCACGCACCAACCCTCGCCGGAACCATTATCTACGAATCCTAAATTACTCAAATCACACATACGCGATACAATGTGGCATTCGGTCGGCATCGTTCGAAGTCAAAATCTACTTGATCAAGCCGCGAACTTTTTCGACACTTTGTGGCCATTGATGAGGTGCGAGGCCGCAACGGAAACACTACTGGAGCTCCAAAGCCTGGCGATTGTCGGTCGGTTAATGGTCCAGTTTGCATCGACACGAACCAGTTCCTGGGGATCTCATTTTCGCAGTGATTATCCTCGAAAAAATCCGGCCCATTCCGGCCATTTATGGATAAACAATTCCATGGATCACCCCCAATTGAAGACCCACTTTTCTACTACACTACAGACGAATACCGACTTCGAATTGTAAAATATGCGATAGTTTGAATTCCGATAAACAGAACAGACCCCACCGCATTTATTGTCGACTCGAGAGTTCCGCCGACAACAGGAACTGACGCAACGATACTCCCGATCATGCCCGTCAACATTATACAGGAAATGCCAGTCGCCAGGGTTAAACAACTGATCCCCAAGGCATCCGATACTAGACGAATCGACGCCATGATACCGCCCCACCCCGTCGACCGCTCAAAAATTATAAACTGCGCAACGAACTGAATGAGCAATAGGGCGGCCAAAGCGCCGAGCACCGCCGTTACCATTCCTACCGCAGGGATCTTCGTAAATACCCAATATATGGCCAAGGATCCGACACCAAATGGAACGGCCAAGACGGCCAAAGATGCTAAAAGATGTCCGACCGTCCGAAATAAAGACCGAATTGAGACAACTCCTGCAAACGCCCGGCCCGCAATTAATATTTGGCCTGTCCAGCTCACAATGATTGGTTTAATCACTGTTTCTGATACAAGCGACGTCACGAACAAAAACCCAAGCTGGCCGTGTGACACCGACAGGGATGTTAAGGGTTGAGCAAAATGATAGCCATGTGATCTCAGCAATTGAATGGCGACAAAAAAAGAAATCGCTGGTGCTAATATTAATGGATCCCGTCGAATAATCCGTAATATTTCGCCAAATAAGGTCGTGCGTTCAGTATCCATAAGTTGCCAGGCAGTATACGGAAAACTTCAAAGAAGTCCAATTGTTCCGGACATTACGTCTGGAAACACAGGGGTTTAATGATGTAAATTTACACCTAATGTTTGTTTTGCTTGCAACCCTCAATGCCATTCTTCCCAGTTTTGTATTAATGTTCTGTGGGTGGATCGTTCGGCGAACCCATTTAGTGTCTGAAAACTTTTTAACTGAAACTGGTCGAATCGTATTTTATTTGGCACTTCCGACTCTTGTCGTACTTAAATTTTATGAGGTTGACACCACGCAGGCTTTACCAATGATGTCACTGGTCATATGCGCAGCAGCCACGACCAGTTTCTGTATAATTGCGTGGATCGTCGCCCGAACAGTGGGCAAAACTTCCGCAGATATTGGGGCGCTTTTCCAAGGCAGTACTCGTACTAATTTTGCGGTGATCGGCTTATATTTGATCCAGTCCATGTTCGGCCACGAGGGGTTGCTCAATGCCACGTTATTTCTAGTAGTGACCATTCCGATCAATAACATCAGTTCGGTGGTGTCATTATCGTATTATGAAGCGACAACCGGGCCCCGAAAAAAATCACAGTGGAAAGATATTCTTCTCAATCCAATGATTCTGTCTCTGGCGTTTCTGCCAATAATCTGGTTTAAGCCGAATATCCCCGACTTTTTATTGCGCGCGCTACACGACGTTGCATCATTAAGCCTTCCGTTAGCGTTAATCGCAATTGGATCATCGATTCGATTCTCATCACTGAAGGATCACTTAAAATTAGGCGGCATTGGCCTATTCATGAAGCTAGTCGCCATGCCTGCATTTGTCGTTGGCATATCATTAATTTTTGGAATACGTGGGCTTGATTTGGTGTCGATCGCCCTATTTTCAGCGACGCCAACCGCCACGGCAAGCGATATTTTGGCCAAACGGTATAAAAGCAACGTCAGTTTAACCGGGTGGATGATCGCTGCTACCACCCTGGGATCCCTCATTACGTTGCCGTTAATAATAACCGCCCTCCGCGTGATGCACCTAATCCCTTAATTCAATCTCTACTGCGGAGGCACACTGTTGCAAAACCATTTTCTTGGCTTATAAAGTTTCCGAATGCGTTTACAATACGACTCATCAAACTGACAGTTTCGGCAAGAGCTTGCTTGAGAGCATAGTTCGTCTGAAAAAAAGTGTGTGACAAGTAGGACATAACAGTCATGGGACACGGTCGAAAATTTTAAAAATCCGGAGTATCCGATGAATGACTACAGGATTGATTATTACACGGCTGAATTTGAGCCCTTAAAAAGCAATCACCAACGGAGCATTTGAGTGAGTACAGGAAAAACAATTACGACCTATCTTGTCGACGGAAATCCAAACGGTATTCGTACCTGCTTTATTTCAAATAAGATCTGCAAGGCTGTCATAGTGCCAAGAGCAAAACTCATCGACGCAAAAAATCGTGCCGAATTGCAGCAACCGGCTTTGTATATCCTTCTGAGCGATTCAGAAGATAAGATCTATATTGGAGAAACCGAAGATTTTTTGTCTCGAATCAAGCAGCATGATTCCAACAAATCGTTTTGGGAAGCAGCAATTATTTTTGTTTCCAAAGACAATGACCTCACTAAGTCGGATGTGAAATATTTGGAGTACTTAAGCATTAAACACGCTAAAGCATCTGCACGATATGGGATTGAAGAAAATAAGGTGTCCCCTAAACCACCCAATTTACCCGAACACCAATTGGCCTTTATCGACGAATTTTTTGAGGACATTTGCACACTGGCATCATTTTTGGGTATTCCAGTTTTTGAAAAAATTAAAAAGCAAACCAGAACAATATTTTATTGTCGCGGCCGAGGGTCTGATGCAATGGGTTTTTACAGTGAAGATGGGTTTACGGTTCTAAAGGGATCTAAAATTCCTAAATACTCAACCCCCTCGTTCCCTTCAAGGAAATCCAGAGATGAAAAAATCAACTCATTCGCAACTGCAATCAATGAAAATCTGGTAGAGCTTAACCAAAACATCACCTTTAAAAGTCCCAGTGCGGCCAGTTCCTTCTGCCTTGGAAATAGTTCGAACGGATGGTTGCATTGGATCAATGATACAGACCAATCATTAGATGAGGTGTATCGAAATCAAGAGGCGACTATGTTGGCGGAGTTTTCATGACTCTAGATAAAAAAATCATTTGAAAATATTACGTCATATTGTCGTAGCGGCTCCACGAATCACACACGGCTAAGAATCCAATCCGTCGGTAAAAAATAGCCCGAACCAACGTAACGGATGGCAAGGCGTATCAATTTTTGATTCAGACAGAGTGTAATTTTGACATCGCAGGCAAAAAAATAGGCTTGAGTATAGGGCGATAAATTGGCTTGAAAACGAGCGAGGCGATCGGTATTGACGGTGGGCCTTTGCGGTGACCCATTCGGCTTGGTATTCGAAGAGATACGACGCGCTGAATCTCAAAAATGAGTTTGTAGACGGGAAAACTCCGACGACGTTAGATCGCCGGCGGATTTCTCGATTGAGACGATCCATGTGATTGCTTAAGGATATTCAAGCGAAAGGAAGTTCCTCAAAATTGAAAAACTGCAGGGCACCTTAGATCCCATCGGCAAGGACTTCCATAGCCTCTGGAATTTGATCAACGAATTTAGACATCACCTCCTCTTCGGATCGTTGGGCATGATCGTAATTGGCCTGGTTAAACAGTTGACTGAGCTCTCGTCACTGGGTATTTGAATCCCCCCTTTTATCTCGAAATTTGATCTCGCAATATGGAATTTCCGTGTCGCTTGATTCCGCTTTAATCTAAACCGCCGCAAAGCCCGTAGATCGGGATATATTGGGCACAGGACGGTATTTGCCATTTGGTCATATAATAACTCCTTGGTGCCGCACAGATTCTATCCCCGCCTTGAATTGCCAAAATTTTAACCCTACCATCTTGCAATATTCACGTTACTTGAGTTGCCAATCACGATATTTTTCCGCCCGTCGTTGATCCCGTTCACGGTGCATGTCGCTGTATCCACCCATTCGCGTCACCTCCACCTACTTTTTTGCGGTCTATTTTATTCCAACCAAATTGCGGTTAGCAGTATCTACTTTGGGGAGCGATTCCCCACCCCCCAGTCAAAACGATGCCCTTACACATGCTCATATGGCGAACCAATGCAGCGCCTCAAGTTGCGTTTAATCAAAAAATAGTCCCTCCAACGGAAGTCACTTGACCCTGGCCATTGGAATTCGTGTTACGATAAAATGCCTATTTTAGGTCGGAATTTCCAGAACGTTCAAAGGACATCTATGATCAGCACATTTATTAAGGCAGTGGGTTCCCGAGTGAGCCTATATTTTGCCGAGCTTCCGTATAACTTAAAATGGCAAATTCGCCCTGATCCCCAATTGATGGCGTTCCTTAAAGAGTCACCGATTACGGTGTTAGACATTGGAGCCCGTGGCGGAGAAATTCCTGAACTTCGGTCGTTAAAGAAGGGGATTTCTTACCTTGGCTTTGATGCCGATAAATCCGAGGCACAACGACTAAGTCAAAAAAATACAGAATATCATTCATTTCGTGTATTTCCCTATTTTGTTGGCGGTAAAAATATAAACGTCAATTTCCACCTGTATCGCAATCGGGGAGAAAGTTCCTGCCAATATCCTTCACCATATTATCAATCTGCTTTCGCAGGGGACGGATTTGTGATCGAAGACACAATTTCAGTGACAACAACGGCCTTAGACGATATTTGCGAAACCGAAAAAATCAATTCTGTTGACGTGTTTAAACTCGATGTTCAGGGGGGGGAGCTTGCCGTTTTGGAGGACGCCGAAACAATATTAAAAACAACGTCATTGATTGAAGTAGAAGTTGAGTTTTTCCCCATGTATGAAGGAAACCCCTTGTTCCATGACATTGCCAAATTTCTGCACCAAAGGGGATACATGCTCCTGTTTTTGAATCGAGTATTTATTGGACGTAAATCGTTTAAGGGCCCAAGTCGGGGACAGCTAATTTTTGGGGATGCTCTATTTGGTCTACGTCCTGAAAAAGTAGCCGAGCTTTCTGCACATCAACAGGCCAAGTATATTGTTTTACTCACTCAATACGGACATTTGGATTACGCCGACGAGTTGTTGCATGCCCATCCAAACGCCGCGGCCCTTATTCCAACCATTTCCAGATATTGTCGTCATCGGTGGAGTTCATTAATGTCGCTTCCCGGTCGTGTTATTGGGATGCAACTCGATAAATTTATCGCCGGGCTATTACTTCTTCGCAAAACTAATCAGATGAGATGTGATTCTGATCGAAGTTGGCCAACTAATTAGACAAAGTGTTTCCTAACTAGAAGCACTTCGAAATAAAAAACCGCATTTAAATTTTCTAATGCCCGATGTAGGCCAGACGACTATTTTGAGTTAAAAAAAATTTAATATTATTTCTGAAGACAAAGCTCTTTTGGGTGCTTAAGGTTACCGTCACGCTCCTTGGTTAATCGAGCGGCGTTGCAGTGTCTATGTCTATGAATTTGAGCTATCTGGTGGGGACAGCTGCCTTAACCTGTTTTTTTTAACCCGGTATTTTTCCAAATAAAAGCAGTTATTTTTAGTATCGGAATGTATTGGGCAACGACTATTGGATCGACAACAGTTGCCAGCACACTGGCTGATTTTGCCAATTGATCTCTATAAATTGGCTATACAGGTGGATCGTTGTTGCTGTTTGAGCTGGTTTTAGCGTCAGTATGGGCGTGGCATCGAACTCTGGGTTCAATTTCGGTCAACACCCTCAACACTCCCAAAACGGAACTATCTTATTAGGCAATCCATAAAAAAAAGGTGGACTTCAGAAACCGCTCCACGAATCACACACGGCTAAGAATCCAATCCGTCGGTAAAAAATAGCCCGAACCAACGTAACGGATGGCAAGGCGTATCAATTTTTGATTCAGAC
>RHAI01000061.1 GCA_010028705.1 bacterium | reverse complement strand
CGATGGATGGCTTGCCAAGTGATACCTGGCACCACGATCGGAATGATTGATCAACGCATGCCCCGGGGCCCAATGGCCCCAGACCCATGCGACTTCCGATTAGGAAACGGCTTCTTTCACTAATTTGTTGGCCTTGATCCATGGCATCAAGGACCGTAGCTCCGCCCCCACCGATTCCAGCTGGTGACCAGCGGCCGCTGATCGCCATGACTTGAGACGCGGTGCCCCCGCCCGACTGTCCGCGATAAATTGACGAGTAAACTCACCGGACTGAATGCGTTCCAACGCTCGTTTCATGGCCGCCTTGGTGTCCGCCGTAATCACTTCAGGTCCCGTTAAATAATCGCCAAATTCGGCCGTGTTCGATATCGAATAGCGCATGTTGGCCATACCGCCTTCATAAATCAAATCAACAATAAGTTTCATTTCATGCAAACATTCAAAATAGGCCATCTCGGGGGGGTACCCGGCCTCGACCAAGGTCTCAAACCCGGCCTGCATCAATGCCGTTACACCCCCACACAGGACCGCTTGTTCACCGAATAAATCCGTTTCGCATTCATCTTTGAACGTGGTTTCGATGATCCCCGATCGGCCCCCTCCGACACCGGACGCCCACGCCAACGCAATGTCTTTAGCCTGGCCCGACGAGTCCTGGGCGACGGCAATTAAGCAGGGAACCCCACCCCCTTTGACGTATTCACTGCGGACGGTGTGTCCCGGACCTTTCGGCGCCGTCATGAACACGTCCAAATCCGGACGAGGCTCGATTAATTTGAAGTGAACATTTAATCCGTGCGCAAACCCTAACGCCGCCCCCGGACTTAGCGAATCTTTGATGTCATGATACAGGTCCGCCTGATATTCATCCGGAACCAAAATCATCACGATATGGGCACCCACCACCGCCTCTTGGGGCGATGCCACCGTAAACCCGGCATCCACCGCGCGTTGGGCCGTCGCCGAACCGGGTCGCAACCCGATGACAATCTGCGCTACCCCGCTATCTTTAAGATTTTGAGCGTGAGCGTGGCCTTGGCTGCCATAGCCCAAAATCGCAATTTTTTTACCTCGAATTAAATCCAGATTCGTATCTTTATCGTAGAACAGACGAAGCGTCATGACTCTCCTCCATCAATAATAATTCGGCAGACTGCCGATGTTTTGGCGCAGTGTAACACGGTGAGCGGCTATTAGCCCAACAAAAACTGGAAATCGTTCCGATCCAATCCAGTACCGTCCGATCGGGACATGCCGTTATTAATGACATCGTCAAATAGTTGCTGTTTTTGATTTTTTAGGGTCATCACTCGCTCTTCAATACTATTTTGCATGATGAGGCGAATCACGTTGACTTTTTGAGTCTGACCAATGCGGTGTGCCCGGTCGGAAGCCTGATTTTCTGCCGCTGGATTCCACCAGGGATCCACATGAAATACGTAGGACGCCTTGACAAGATTGAGACCGATCCCCCCGGTTTTCAGCGTCATCAAGGCCACCATGGAATGCGGTGACTGCTGGAATTCATCAATGAGTTTTTTTCGGTCATTGACGGACGTATTGCCATCGATCTGAATAAAACGTATCCCAGCGGACACCAGTGCGGGGGCCAACAACTCCGCAAATGATCGAAACTGAGTAAACACGAGGGCGGAATGGCCTTCGTCTTGAAGCTGAGTTAATGTATCGACCAAATAAGCGATCTTAGGGGACACCTCGGGGTAATCCGGATCAATCAGTCGCGGGGTAATACACAACTGCCGAAGCCGTAATAAGGCGGTGATGGCTAACATTCCCGCTTTGCCCGAACGATATTTTTCGAACATTTGGCGCACTTGTTCTCGCACCTCGACCACAATACGCTGATAATAAGCGCGCTGAGAGTCCGAGAGTGGCAACACCACGGTCGTTTCGATTTTTTCTGGCAATTCTTTGAGAATTTTTTCCTTGGTTCGCCGCAATACAAACGGACGGGCGCGCTCGATTAAGGTGGCCGCTAAATCCCCTCCTCGACGGATACCCTCCGTTAACCCAGGCACAGCGACTTCGAGAATCGACACAAACTCGCCCGTGTGATTTTCAAGGGGGGTGCCCGTTAAACACACTCGAAACCGTCCATTGAGGCGCCGCACAGCGGCCGAGCGACTCGCCACAATATTTTTAATGATCTGGGCCTCGTCAAAAACGATGACGTCAAATTCCGTTTCAGATAATAACGTGATATCACGCCGAACAATATCATAAGTGGTCAGGATCACGTCACAGCCATCGGGAACAAATTCGCGCTTGGCTCCCATATAATCCCGGACTGTCAGGTGGGGGGCAAATTTGCCCAGCTCATATCGCCAATTGTAAATCAAACTGGGGGGCACCACGATCAAGTTGCATTTGCGATCCGGTTGGGCGTGCTGCCACGCCAAAAATGCAATCGCTTGGATGGTTTTACCCAGCCCCATATCATCGGCGAGACAGGCGCCAAATCGATGCTGATGCAAAAATACGAGCCAATCAAACCCTGAATGTTGATATTCCCGTAAAATTCCCGTGAAGAACTCCGGAATCGGTGTTCGCGGCAACGTATCGAAGGCCATCAGCGACTGCACGATGGCGGCGTCTTTTTCAGGCAAATTGACCCGCACCCCATGTTTGATCAAGTACAGGACATCTAAAATCCGCAAGCGCCCACCCAGGACAATTGAGTGGCTCAGTTTGGATTTTTTTCCTTCGGGGGAATATTTTAACAATGCCCGGATGGCCGATATGGTCTCCGCCGTCAACATCACCGTGCCCGTGTCGGTGGTGAGCACCCCATTGGTGGATAAAACGTCACCCCAATTTTCCCGCCATTTGGCGACATTACCCGCCAGGATAACGGGATCCAAAATATACTGATCGCCCGATTCCTCAAGCGTCGCTGACACGTCCCATTCCTGAAATTGAACCGCCGATTGATTATACGTGATTTGGATCGGTAATGTGGCCAGATGAGTGGAGACTACCTCGGCCACTCGATTCATACTCTCGGCCCCCACAACGTACCCACGATCATCAATGGCCACGTCCTCACTAACCCGCATGGGCAATGTTAAACAGATTGTCTCTAAGCGCCAATCCGGCTGGTAGAACAGCCAATGCGTGCCGGCAAATGCGTGAATATCGGTCACGTCGCGGGCGGCAAGCCAACGCCGAACCAGATCGCCGACCGCATCAATTTGAGGCGGAAGTGCATTAGGCTGGGTCTCCAGAATCCGATCCGTAATCACCTCGGGATCACGCTCATCGGATTCCATCACCGTACTTATCACGGTGAATACGGATTTTTTCCACGATTGGGTCGCAATCGGCAACGGAAAGTCATCCAATACTTTGGATACCGGCGTGCGACAATCTACCAAATTGAGGGAGTCCTGAATCGGGCCAATACACGGTTGGAGTAAGACATCGCCATCATCACCCTGAGTCTGAATATTTAAACGATAATGAGGTTCGGACAGTACGGGATGGACGGTCGATTCGTCGGTTGCAAAGCGAAACTTGGCCGCCTCCTCTATCGTGGCGAAGGTCAATGGATCCTCATTGTACTGAAGACGTTGAATAGCCGTGGAGCGGTCGTTTTTTTCGGGTTTGGTCGTCCGGTTGCTCGCGCGTTTCCGAAATCGTGCGGTGATTTCAGTATCTAAACTGTCGTTACTCGCCTGAACCCGGCCAAGTCGATGGTGGGTCAAGTCGATAATTAACTGAGCGCCCAATCGTTCGATCACACAGGATTCACCGGCGGCATTGAGTGCCCCATGTCGAAACTGAACAGAATCACCGGCGATCGCAATCTCGCCCATTAGGGTATACACCGCCCCGGGATCCCATTGGAGCGTCACCGTTTGATTCGAGCGAATCACTTTAATTTGAACCGGAATGTCGGCCGTTTCGAGCGCGTGAGACAACTCAGTTTCAATCGTTTGGTAGGCGCCGGTTTGTCGGGCCAATTGGCGAAACGCACTTGGAAGTTCCGGAGAAAATGCCGACATACGCTTGCCGTTCACCATTATAGTGACCCTAATTTGATGGAACGCGCCATATTCAATGGCTATTTCATACTGTTTTGACACGAAACGCCTATTCTACCAATACCGTTCCAGAAATGGAACCGGCCATGGCTTTGGTGGGAAATGCTCCATTGTCGCTCTCCTCATGTCGCTCTGCACCACCACGTCGAGCGAGAACCGGCGCATCTGAATCATTTGGCACCATCGCTATTTTTTGAAAATAAGCCATCTTGCAACACGCCCGGCATTCAACACCGTGCGTGAGACTGTCGGGCGCACATCAAACGCCGGCTCGATCCACTAACTGATTCTGAGGTGAAGCAACGCCCGGGTGGGGGCGGGATACCCTTCGATTGTGTTTAAGGGATTCGATGGATCCAAAAAATCGGACAACGTTTCCGTGTTCACCCACGGGGTTTTTCGCTGCTCGTGTGCCGTGGTGCGCGATATGTCGATCACGTCAATCGTCCTGAATCCCGCCCGGTGGGCCCAGGTGGTGAGACAGGTTAGAGTTGGCAAAAAAAACACATTCGCCATTTTGGCATACGCCGATCGAGGGGTAATTGAAAAATCACCCGGATCATCAATAATTAATGTCTCTAAAATCAATCGCCCGTGAGGTTTGATAAGTTCACGCCAATGGCGTAACGCGTCAATCGGTGACCGTTGGTGATAGAGAATCCCCATCGAAAATACCGTATCAAACCAATGTCGCCACCCCGAAATAGATTCAATTCGAAGCGGCAAAAACGATACCACCCGGTGGGATACCCATTGATACAGCCAGTTGAATTGAAAAAAAAACAAATCGCTCGGATCAACACCCACCACAATTTTTGGGTCATGATCCAGCATCCGAAACATGTAGTATCCGGAGTTACATCCGATATCAAGTACCCGTCGATGACGAATCCATCCATCAACATCACCTAACCGGTCCCATTTGATATCGGAGCGCCATTCGGCATCAATATCGACTCCACCAACGCAAAATGGTCCTTTTCGCCATGGAATTAACCGTTCAGCCGTTGCGGCAACTGCCGCGACCGGATCATTATCCCCCACGATAGTTACGGTTCCGTCGTGATTTGAAAATCGCGGATTCGTCAGCCGCGGCGACTGAGTCAGCGCCTCAAAAAATCGACGACCATTCGGATTATTTAAGGTCGAAAAACGATGTTCAAGTTGATGCCGACAGTCCACCAAGTCCGATTTCCATCCCGCTCGAATCAACGTCGCCAAGGCATCGTCGATACAGCGCCAATAATATTGGCGAAAGGAATCCGTCGTCATGTTACGCTGTCCAGGCCATCTCGATGGCATCACACACGGCGTCCGCGGCGTGAGCGGTCACCGGAAATTGAGTGAAGGCCTCGATTTGCCGATTTAATTCGGAATCGTTGTCGCGGAGTTCGATCAGCGCATCGGCAACGGGTTCCGGCGTTAGCCGCCCCACAACTTCGGGAACAATCGATCGCCCGGCGAGGATATTGGGCAATGCGATCGGACGGCGTCGTTTCGACAACACGGCCACCACGATCGACTTAAGCAATCGACCCAGTAACGGCACATTACCCACGAGTCCCAATATGCCATCAAATTGGATGAGATCGGGACGATTCAAGGGAACCAACACCATCATTGGGGTCCGCATATACATTGCCTCCGCGGTTGATGTACCCGGCAATGAGACCATGAGACGACTGCGAGCCAATGTATCAACGCTCGCGGTACCAGTATGTTCAATCACGTGGACGTGAGGGTCATCGGTCACTAACCGCCATAAGTCATCGGTAATAAACGGGGATCGTTGAACCGCCAACCGATAATCAGGGCGACGCGTTTTGATGACAGCCGCTACGGCTAAGCAAAAGGGAGCAAACAACCTAAAATGATGGGGGCGGGATCCTAAAAAAAACACCATATCGAACTCATTGGTTCGATGGACAGGCTGGGCCAACGCAATGCGAGCCGCCATTAAATCGCCGATTTCGCGACGCCGAAATACCCTTGTAATCCCCCACCCTAGGCGATAATCGTGCTCAGTATAGGCGAGTACGGGCCATTTCAGTTTCCACCCGAGCAGCTTGGCATACAGCGGATCTCCCCCTAGGTATACCACGACCCCCCGCCGAGACACGGTCGGGCGCGGCAGACGTCCAACAATGAGTCGAAGGGTGTCAGACACCGTAAGAACCGAATCAACACCCGGTATCGCTGCCGCAACCGTATTCTCAGTACCGGTGGCATATTGGCATGGAACTAACGCCACCGTGATTTGGACGTCGGGGTTACGAGACTGAATCGTCCGAACCACCGGATCAACCCAGGCCGATAGCTCACCGGGCGAATTGGAGGTGATCCATAGTTCCATTACTTCAGGGCCGAGGGAAGCTTTTCGACGAGTTCGCGAATTCGTTGGTCACTGGACTTTGGAAGCACCAAAATGGCATCGTCGGTCTCGACCACGATTAGATTATGGACATCCACTAACGCCACGGTTTTAGATTTGGAATACACAATATTATTGGCGCTATTTACCGTAACAATGTCCCCCCTAACCGCGTTACCATCGGAATCTCGTGGCCAATGCTGGTCCATCGACGACCAGTTCCCAATATCATCCCACCCAATCTCAGCGGGCATGAGTCGAGTCACCGAGGCCGCATGTTCCATAACGGCAAAATCGATTGAAATATTCTGCAATTGACCAAAAACATCAACAAACCAGGGGTCGTTTCCCTGGGTCTTGGGTCCTGCCACGAGTTGACGGTAGTGGTCAGCATCCGCTGGAATATGTCGATAAATAAGATCGATAATCGTCTGGGCCTTCCAGATAAAAATCCCGGCATTCCAAAAAAAATGTCCCCCCTGAATGAATCTCACGGCGGTATCATAGTTGGGTTTTTCACGAAATCGGACGACTTGGCCCATTCCATTGTCGATATCGCTCGCTTCTATGTATCCAAATCCGGTATGAGGAAAGGTGGGCTTTATCCCAAGGGTCACGAGGGAACTATTCGTCCGTACCTCGGCAACGGCTTGGTTAATTAATGCTTGAAAGTGTGCCTCGTCGGTAATGGTGTGGTCCGCCGGTAGTACTACCATAATTCCATCCGGGTCGTCTTTCAGAACCTCAGCGGCCGCCCACCCGATACAGGGTGCGGTATTCCGGCCCTCCGGCTCATAGAGTATCCGGTGTGGCGCGACGCTGGTCCGCATTTCTGAAAAAAATGGGGCATGAGCCTGATTACCGACTAACCAGATCCGATCGACTGACGGGAGAACCCGCTCCACGGTCTGCTCAAGTAGTGTTTTCTCGCCAACAATCCTTAAAAACTGCTTCGCCCGAGCGGCCCGAGATAACGGCCAAAAGCGTGTCCCTTTTCCACCCGCCATAATAACTGCATGAATCATGCCCGTACTATACACATCACTCAAAAGGTTCGTCGAGCGCGCAACATGCCGTTCAGTATGGACAACGGGCGCTAATGGCGGGAACGCATTGCCGCAAGACGAGGTATTCGATATGATTTCTCACTGACACCAACTGACACCGTCAGCCACTGATCAACCGCAGGGAAAGGTCCCGGGAATCATGTCGGTTTCGGAAATTAGAACAGCCGTCAGGACGTGGTGATTATGCGCTTGTAGCTCAGCTGGATAGAGCGTTGGCCTCCGGAGCCAAAGGTCGTGAGTTCGAATCTCGCCAGGCGCACCAATTTGATTTGTTTGGCCGTTGCTTCGCCCGGACCCAACACGCACCGGACTGGCACAGCCAGTTCCTTGCTCGGCTCAGGGCTGTTGATTTGTTTGGCCGTTGCTTCGCCCGGACCCAACACGCAGCGGACTGGCACACCCAGTTCCTTGCTCGGCTCACGGCTGTTGATTTGTTTGGCCGTTGCTTCGCCCGGACCCAACACGCACCGGACTGGCACACCCAGTTCCTTGCTCGGCTCACGGCTGTTGATTTGTTTGGCCGTTGCTTCGCCCGGACGAAACACGCAGCGGACTGGCACAGTCGTTCAAAGTCAATTTAAACTCCATTAAGCCCATGGCTGCCAAATTAATCTTCGATACCGCTTGTCCGGCCGTGTCTAATCTTTAGAGGAGGGGGCGTCGGAAAATAATTAATCTCAAAAAGCCGGCTCAAAATTCTAAAACGGCTTTTATCTGGACTTTACCTTCCCTAAATTCAGGTGACATCAAAGTTGAATTTTTGGTACTGACATGAACATCGGATTCCGACAACGCGTCGACCAATAACAACCCCGCCCAACAGCCGATATTTGACCAAAATACTTCGCTTTGGGTTTGATTTTTAGCAACTAAGAAATTATACCCCGCGATTCCAAGCGGAATCCACAATCGCGTAACGGGCGTCTTACCATGAGCCGTCGCGCCTAAGCCTAACGCAAGCAAAGGAAAACCTCCCATAATCAAGGGCTCTTTTGAAAAATAGTACACCACCGGTACCGTAGTCCATTTGAGCGTGTCATCAAAATTCGGAATGCCTTTGCGAGACCTTAAAAAATGTTGAGTTTCTTCGATGCTGATTCGCTGATCAGATCCTATTTCGGACAGTCGGGAATTGGCCGCCGTCGCCAATAGCCCCGGATTAACATAATCCAACACACCCGCCACACCAAATAGCCCTCCCAATACCCACCCACTACTTGATTTATCAATAAAATTTTGGTGCACGGCTAATGAGGCCACTTCAATGTAGGCTCCGGTAAATCCTAGCAAAAACGTTAAATAGGACACTCCGTAGGATATCGATGCGTAATCCATTTCTCTACGTGCATTTGACGTCGGCGGAATCCAAGAATCAAACTCGGTCAAAAAACACGACGACGCGCTTACCGATTCGCAACCAAATTTAAACTTCCCCTTGGATAAATCCAACCTATCCGTAGCCACTACAGGCGACATCGTCATTAACGTGATAGCGACAAATGCGGCTGTTATAACACTTTTCATAGACCCAGTTTACCTTGGGAGTAATAATTTCTAAACTCATCATACGCCGCTATATACACCGCGACTGCCGAGGGGATCGCCTTAAGCAGTGATGTAAACAAATTATTTTCTCCATACGTCCAGGTATCATGGAAAAAAGAGACGGCGTTCATCCCGGGAATCCAATTTAATGCACTACTCACTGACCCACCC
>RHAI01000007.1 GCA_010028705.1 bacterium | reverse complement strand
CACGACGGTGATGAGGGTGGTGACGGTGGTACCAGACTCCTCAGCCAAGTGGCGGCAAAACTGGAGGGTGAGGTTCAGGTTGCCTTTAGAAACTTGGCTGGGCTCGGCTGACTGACCGGTGGGCTCCCGACTGGGTTGATTGAACGTGAATTACCCGAACGGGGCCACCCTAGCTGGGATCCCGCTCATCTTGCAACGCGGTTTAGCGAACTTCACGGAGATTCTGAGTCATCACGTCGTGAGTTCGTCGCTTCGGTGCGTGCCCATTGCGTATCCCACGACGGTGATTTCGATCACGATGCAGGCGACGATTTACTCGCCGCTGTGTTTAATGAGCTTCCCAAGGATGGTGCCTCACACACTAACTTCGTCGCGGCGGTGGGTGACCATGGCGGTCCCGGACTCCTCGCCGATGTGTTTAGTAGTTTTACCGACACAGCATCAGACAAATTCTTCCTCGCAGCGGTGAGTTCCCAGGGTGGTCCCGGACTCCTCGCCGATGTGTTTAGGCAGTTTGGCACTTCCGAGACCCAATCCAAGACCCAAAGTGCATCAAAGTTTCTGTTTATTTATGGCGTGCTTCAATCCCAAGTAAAAGATATTGAATTTTCGAAGTTATGCGTGGATGCGACTAATATCTGTTCCGGACTTGTAACATTGCCATCGTCCATCGATCTCACACTGCAACTCGCCATCTTGGCGAATCTCCAAAAGATGACCGATGAAAATTTAAATCAGTTCATTGGTTCACCGACTTCAGCGACAGTGATGGCCGCATTGGAGGTGTCGATACCGACTGAAAATCGGAGTCCTGTCCCTATAGTATCCTCCCAATCACCCGCCAATTTCGGAAAATCGATATTTTCGGTATTCTCGCGGTCTAATCGTAGGCCCGAAGATGAGGGACTGGAGCTGCCACCAAGCCCAAAAAAAACGCCGCTCCACCGAGACAATAGTCATGTCCGTTCACAATTAGATGAGGCCGTTTCCAAGCTAATCGCCGGATTGCCGGCGTCAACACGAACCTGAGGTTCGGCACCTTCACCCGCCAATCAATTGTAATTCACAGGGGATGTGGCATAATTGGAATGCGATTCTGGGCCTGTTGCACGATGTTACCAAATGATTCAGATGGAGCATTTTGCAACATAGCCATTCGGATGAGGTCTTAGGGGAGGAAGGTAGTTTGACGTGTTACTATCGAATTTAGATGGGCGGTTATCCCGCCAGTATCTGTCCGTCACGGCACCGTCCTTATCCGCAAAATATGTATCGGTGTCTCCGTTTCTTCAATTGGTCGCCTTCGCGCCCAGCGAGCGATCCGACGCGGCTGGTGTCGCAACAATGACACTGGACGCCATTCATCAAGCGATTCAGACCCAATCGGCCACCACCACTCGCGAGACCATCGAGTTTAACCAGGAGGCGCCTCGGATTGTGGCGAGGTGTATTGATCAGGAGGCGAAGGACATCGATACCAGGTTGCGCCAGCTGGTAGTGTCGACTCCCACTGAATCGAATATTCGATCATTCGTTGATCACGTCAAAACGGTGCTCGCGGCAACCCGGACATTGGCCAACCCCGATCTTGGCGAGGAATTTCAATTTTTGGTCGGCGAATCGAAAGGGCCGCTTCATGCCGCGGTCGACAGCGGATTTGAGACCCTGGACGGTGGTAGAAATTCCGAACTTGCCGGCCATGTGACGGGTTACTCCACCTCCCCTCAGACCCAACACGAGCTATATTTTCAGGCGGTGCTGGGGTATCTCCCACGATTGTCGACCGATGACGATCGCCAGTCGCGATTCGGTTAGAGTTGTTTCACCTCGACCCCGTTCTACTCCGAGGAGCGATAAATTTTCATCACCAAAACAGCGGGATCACATACCTCGATCCCGTTCGGAGAGTGATCAATCCCAGTCGGATTCGGATGACGAAAAACTAGTCCGACAGATCCGGCGCAGACGTGAAAAATTCACCACGCCGGCCACTTTGGGGTCGATCTCGGTCGTCGATTCTGAATACTCGGTGTTAAGTTTGAAACCTCTCGGGTGGGAGCCCGATCCATCCCAGACTGGAAATAATACCCCGCGTGGCACTTTAAAGTCCGTACATCGGACCTTGAATTTGCGACCGTTCTCTAACACGAAGCCTACACCACAGTCCGGACCGTTGAATTCATTTTTTGCCAACCCATGGTCGCTTAAATCGGCTCCGCCGACCGGACCAACAAACACGACTTGTGAACCATTGCGGTCCGGTGAAACGAGAATTATTAACAGAGCCGTTCGGCAGTCCCCGATTAAACAAAAAAACCCTCGAACAGCACCTGTCCTGGATGTGATGCTCACACTCCGGACAGACTATCCCGAATCCGAAGCGCGTATAGTGGCGGCCTTTCCATCCATCAGTTCGGAGGTGAATGCCGGTCCCATCTCGGACAATGACTATCGCAAATTCGCATTGAGTTTTGTCGGCACGGTGATCAGGGTGAAAGATGCGACTGAGTGGGGCCCTGCGGTATCTGAATTGCAATCCCTATGTAAGGGTAAGTCGGCCCCCAAATAACATCCTTTTTCAAAACGATTAGAGAGAACGAGTGGGAGTCCCCCCCACCGGTGGTCGCGTGGTTACGCGAGTGTTCGGTGATCACACTCAATTCTGGGAATGAAGAGACAACCGAAATTAATATCGAAAGGGATTGGGTATGGGGCAAAAAAAGTTTACAGGCCTTTGCTGATGATCGAACTTTGGATCTGCTATTTGGTGTTCAGGCAAAAATATTCGAGCTGAAGCTACAGGAAAATGAATCCCCGGTTAGGGGTAACCTGAGCCACAATCGCTCGAGTGACGTTTCGCCCCGCCAATCGGATTTTGACATCGAGGGCTCATCGTTGATGGAGACGCCGTGACGGCGCCGGATTGGGTTTAGGTCGCTGAGCCCATCGGTCCAATGTAGCTGCCTTCCGCCCACCTGTGATACACTTTGTCAAAACAATTCAGGAGGGTATCCATGACCTTGTCTACAACTCAACTTAATGACATTTCACACGTGATCGACTCGGACCCCGAGGTAGCGGAGGGTCTGTTACATGAACTGGGACGGCAACGAAGCAAAATTGAATTAATCGCCTCCGAAAATTTCACCTCATTGGCTGTGATGCAAGCCCAGGGGTCGTGGCTCACCAACAAATACGCGGAGGGATTGCCGCATAAACGTTATTATGGTGGCTGTGAATTCGTTGACCGTGTCGAAGATTTAGCGATTCAACGGGCCAAAGCGCTTTTTGGCGCCGCCCACGCCAATGTGCAACCTCATTCCGGCGCACAGGCGAACATGGCGGTGTATTTTGCCACGTTGTCACCAGGGGATACCGTGATGGGTATGAACTTGGCTCACGGGGGGCATTTAACCCATGGGTCGCCGGTTAATATGTCGGGGTCGGTTTATAATTTTGTTCCTTACGGAGTGACCAAAACCACGGAGCGGATCGATTACGACGAAATCGACCGTTTGGCTGACGAGCATTCACCCAAGATGATCGTGGCGGGCGCATCGGCATATTCCCGAGTGATTGATTTTGAGCGGATTGCGCTGACGGCAAAGCGGGTAGGGGCCATTTTTTTTGTTGACATGGCACACATTGCCGGGTTGGTAGCGGCCGGCTTACATCCATCCCCGGTGGGCATCGCAGATATTGTCACCACGACCACTCATAAAACGCTTCGCGGGCCGCGAGGCGGCTTGATTTTATGTAACAGCGAGTATCAAAAAGCCATCGACAAGGCCGTGTTTCCCGGCATTCAGGGCGGTCCGTTAATGCATGTCATTGCTGCCAAAGCCGTAGCGTTCAAAGAAGCCATGAGCGACGCATTTAAAGGGTATCAGACACAAGTGATCGACAACGCGAAGGCCATGGCTGACACCTTATCCAAGCGGGGCGTCCGAATTGTCTCTGGGGGTACCGACAATCATTTACTACTCGTGGATTTAAAAAGTAAGGCGATCACGGGGAAAACGGCTGAAGCGGCCCTCGACGAAGTTGGCATCACCGTCAATAAAAACGCCATCCCGTATGATACCGAAAGTCCATTTGTGACATCGGGTATCCGCATTGGAACCCCAGCGGTCACCACCCGAGGAATGGCCGTGTCGGAAATGACTGAAATTGCGGAAATTATTGATGATGTGATATCGGATCCCAACAATAGCAACCTTAAAAAACGTGCGTCTGAATCGGTATCCCTCCTCAACAATCGGTTTCCACTATATCCTGATTTGGTGTGATTCGCCTTGGCTTTTTAGGCCCCAAAGGAACGTTTAGCGAACTGGCGGCATCGACCTATGGTGCCCGTCAGTTTCCTGACCAATCCCTCGAGTTAATTCCTATTGGGAGTATACCCACCTTATTTACTCAATTGGAAAACGATTCCACATTGGATGCGGTTATCATTCCCATCGAAAATTCAATTGAGGGCCCGGTGGTGATTGCGCAAGATATGATGGCCCAATCGGACCAACTGTGGATACAGGATGAATTTTCAATTCCGATTATCAATCATCTCCTCGTGCTTCCGGGAACAGACTGGCGTCAAGTCACCGACGTCGTGTCCCATCCCCAGCCACTGGGCCAATGTCGGCAGTTCCTGTCGTCTGCCTTTGTCCATAGTCCTCGACTCCATATGGCGGATTCCACCGCTCGTGCGGCCGAATTTGTGTCCCGTCGTGAGCCTGTCGCCGCTGGCGTTGATGCTGACACGACGGCCGCAATTGGGAGTGACGGTTTGGCGCACCGATATGGATTGGAGATTGCGGTCCCATCGATTCAGGATACCGACACCAATCGCACTCGGTTTTGGGTGGTGGGGCGCGTCCCGTCGCTGCCAACGGGCAACGATAAAACCACCATTATATTTTCGACATTAAAAGACCGTCCGGGGGGATTGGTCGATATACTCACCGAAGTCTCGGCCCGTGGTATCAACATGACCAGTATTAGTTCGCGTCCCACCAAATTAGTGTTAGGTGATTATTTGTTTTTTGTTGATATGGTTGGTCATGCAGCGAAAGAGCCGTTACAATCAGCGCTCGCGACCATTAAGAAGAATGCCTCGTATTTTAAATGGGTGGGGTCATATCGTGTGATCGAGGAGTTATCATGTTAGATCCAAAAATTATTCGAGATCAAAGCGATTGGGTGCGTCAACAGCTCACCCATCGACACTATCCAGTTCAGTATTTAGATGCGTATTTGAACGCAGATGTGGTGTGGCGGGATCGATTGCAGGATGTTGATGCGTTAAAAAACGAACGCAATCGACTGACCCCGAAAAGTAAACCAACCCCAGAGCAGCAGGCGAGTCTTAAACAGCTGTCCGATACCATCAAATCAAAGCAAGATGAATTATCTGTCCTTGAAGAGTCTGTCAAAAAAGCAGCCTTACTGTTGCCAAATATACCCCATGAATCCGTACCGATTGGTGAGTCAGAAGACGACAATATCGAGATAAAACGGGTCGGGGACCCTCGGATATTTTCGTTTGAGCCGGCGCCGCATGAAGCGATTGCGGTGTCCCGACAGTTAATTGATTTTGATTCCGCGGCTAAGATTGCTGGATCCCGTTTTTCGGTATACAAGGGCTCTGGGGCTAAGCTCGAACGAGCGTTAATCAATTTAATGCTTGATATTCATACTCAGGACCACGGGTATACTGAATTTATTCCTCCGGTGGTCATTAATTCAGCCAGCCTCCAAGGAACAGGACAGTTACCGAAATTCGAGGGGGACTTGTTTAAGTTGGAGGGCACCGACTACTGGTTGAGTCCGACCGCTGAAGTCCAGCTCACTAACCTCGCTCGGGATACCATTATCGATGAGGATAATCTACCGATTCGGATGACCGCCCAAACGGCCTGCTTCCGGAAAGAAGCGGGATCCTATGGGAAGGATATTTCTGGGATTATTCGACAGCATCAGTTTAATAAAATCGAGTTGGTTCAACTCTGCCATCCCGACCAGTCGATGGCCCAACTCCATGAATTATTAGGGCATGCGGAGCGGGTCTTACAGGTTCTTAAATTGCCCTACCGAGTGATTCAATTGTGTACTGGGGATATCGGCTTTTCGTCGGGAATAACCTTTGATATCGAGGTGTGGTTTCCGTCGCAAAACACGTATCGTGAGATTTCGTCCTGCTCCAACTTCTTCGATTTTCAAGCTCGCCGTTCGATGATACGATACCGAGATAAACTCTCCTCAAAAGTCAATTATTTGCACACAATTAACGGCTCTGGCTTGGCCGTTGGTCGAACATTGGCCGCTATTTTGGAAAATTATCAACGGGACGATGGGTCGGTCGATGTTCCGGAGGCCCTGATCCCCTATATGAAATCTGAGTTACTCTAAAGGTGAATAGTGAAAGATAATAAAGACTCTCTTCGATTTATAAATATGTTCAAAGCGCTGGCCAATGACGAACGTATTGAAATGGTTCGTCTACTCAAAAAAAATGGTGAAATGTTCGCTCAAGATGTCGAGCGACACTTTTATCTGGAGCAGTCGACGACCTCGCATCACCTAAATATTCTTCGCCGATCCGGTATAACGAAAGCCCGAAAAGAGGGCCGGAAGATTTTTTACTCGATCGACTACGAGTCATTTAAGGAGATTTGGGATGCGTTTGGTCAGTCCATGTTTGGAGACATGACTTAGGGGTATATATTAATAAAAATCAATACAAATTGAGGCCTGCAACTGACGATGACATCTAATGAAAGGACGCGATATTATGGAAAATGGACACTCTGATCTCCCGGTTACAAATGATCAATCTGTTTTTATAGCCCCCCGCAATCGGGAAAAACATAATCAGTTTGTTAGTATTCTAAAATCGGTGCTTCCTTATATCAGTTCAGACGAAGGTAAAGTGGTTTTGGCGGAGGTGATGATCGCCCTTAAGGTTGAGGGGATTATCGGTGCAGAGCTTAACTCCAAGACGGAAAAAATGGTGAATGTGATTAGCCAGTCGATTATGAAACAACCGGGCAAAAAAAAAGAAGCCCTCCGGTTTGCCCAGAAATTACTCGAATAATGTTTCGATTCCCCGATCGATGGGAAATGACGTCTGAATGCAGTATTGATGGGTGTCAAACCCAAGCCTCGGTACTGCCAGGCGATAGTGGGGGAGGGAAATCAGATGTCGGACTATAACCCAGAATTTTTTGGAACGCCACGTCTGTCTGAACAGTTGGCGGACGCCGCCAAACGACAATTGGATACACTGGGTCGATCTGACCTTAAACATCAGATTGACGATGCCTTGTATGGTTCAAAAGAGCCCCATCAATCCGTTAATCTTGGCCGGGCCATCCCATCCGATCGAGGGTGGATGATTTAATGAATGTGTCGGGTGAGTTTTCATCGGCTCCGAGAGGCCCCAAGGCTCCGGCTCCATCCGCCACCGATCCTAGCCAATTTACGCAAGCCTTGCGTCACGCGACGACTCAAGTGCAATCCGTTGTTCCAGCCGCCCAACATGCCGGCCAGATGTCGTTAGCCAAAAAGAAAGAAAAAAAGAATTTGGATCGTGTGGCCGAAGTGGAGGCCTTAGCTGCCGAAAATGGGGATGAAACGATTGATCAGATCGTCGCTAAAATTGCGAGTCATATTCGAACATTGTCGCACTACGAGCAGCAGAATCTAGGGCTTTAAGTCGGTGCGGCTGACGACGTCAATCCCCGCGCTATCGGCCGCCCTTCCGTTCTCGGGTACCGTTGAGGATTTAGAGGAGCCATAGAGATCAACCGGGAGTATTGCCCAATGCTTGCCATACTCGTAATGCTTGAACTGTTTCGGCAACATCGTGGACTCGGACGATCGATACCCCCTGATGGATGGCCCATAGCATCGATACGAGGCTCCCTGGTAATCGTTGATCAACGGGAGCACCGGTCAATTCGCCAATAAACGATTTTCGTGACGTACCAATCATGGTGGGATATCCCAGTGATCGGAATTGGGACAAGTTCCTTAATATGGCAATGTTGTCTGCCAATGTTTTGGCAAAGCCAATTCCAGGATCGATGACACACCGTGAAACGCCCGCCTGTGTGGCCGCCTGAATGGCAGATCGTAGTTCGCGGAGGGTGTCGGCCACGGGATCCGTGTAGTGTGGCGAGATTTGCATCAACTGCGGCGTGTCGCGACTGTGGGTGATCATTAATACCGCCCCGTGCTGGGCCACTACGGATGCCATTTCTGGGTCGTGTCGTAGCATCGATACATCGTTGATTGCGTGGGCCCCGAGCGACAGAGAATACTCGGCGACAGCGGCAGATCGTGTATCGACCGATACCCAAATATTTGGAATCGATAGAGCATGCCGTAATGCTGTACCGAGTCGTTCGATTTGGACATCCGCCGGAATTTCAACGGCTCCGGGTCGGGTTGATTCCGCACCAATATCGATACACTCAGCACCGTCCGCGACTAAAGTGTCGATATGACGGCAAGCAATGTCCGAATGAGCCCATCGTCCACCGTCCGAAAACGAATCAGGAGTTGTGTTAACAACCCCCATTATTAGGGGCGATGCTGGATTAATTCGCTCCCAAAAGCTGTTGCAACTCACCCGAATGAAACATTTCTGTTGTGATATCGCATCCACCGACAAATTCGCCGTCGATATATAGCTGTGGAATGGTGGGCCAATCTGAAAACTCTTTAATGGCTTGACGGAGGACATCGTCAGATAACACGTCGCGGGTGTCGTAGTCGACGCCGAGATGGTTTAGAATTTGGACCACCTGGGCCGAAAACCCACACATGGGTTCTGTTTTGGTTCCTTTCATGTAGAGCATGACGCGATTGGATTTGATTTGGGATTCGATTTCTTTTTTCTTCGTGTCTAGATCAGTGGTCATGGATAACTCCTTAATTATTGGGTGCTCCATTCGGAGGGGGACATCGTTTTCAAGCTTAACGCATGGACCGACGTTGCAAATGCCTGGGTGAGGGGGCGCATTACCAATTGGTGTTGCTTGACTCGAGATAATCCCTCAAATTGAGGGGCGACGACAACGGCCTGAAAATGCTGGCCATCATCCATAGGGTCGGTGACAACCACGTCCGCACCCGGAAGGGCTGTGAGAATCGTTTGACGGATTTCGTGTGTTAGTGACATAACGAGATTGATATTGGAATATGAAATCTACCTTGTCAAATAGGTAAGGATGTTGAAGGTGTCGTTTATGTCAAAAAAGAAGACCAATTCTCCCTCGATCTCATGGATAAAAATTGGGCTAATTATTGGAGCCATTGGCCTGTTGAAAATAGGGTACGATGAATTGGCCTCTGAAGGGAACCCGTTGATTACGTTGATGTTTAAGGTCCGTGCGCCCTATCTCAACCCCGATTACCTTCGCAAAGTTAAGCCAACCTCGTTTCGGATGACAAATCATGATCAAACGGACCATGTGGATGTGGGGGGGCAATCGTTTGCTGTGGAGTATTCGTACCGATATCCACAGGTTGAATACTACGGTGAGGTGTTGGGACGGTCTGATTTAAATAAACAATTGTACGCTGATTTTGAATCGGTCGAACGTCGGGTGTTGGACGCTTTTAAAATTGATACTCAGGCACACATCGATGCCAAAGAGCTGATTCCAGGATTCGGAAAGCAGCCGGCAAAATTAACGCTCTCAGGTGAAGTGTCTTATTTTTCTGGATCGATCATATCGGTCCGGTACGACGCTCAGTGGAGCTACGGAGGACGCAAAGAGTTGTACCCCCGGCGAGCGGTCTACGGAGTGGCCATTGATATTTCGACTGGAAAAGTGTTGACGTTGCGGGATGTTGTTGGATATCCGTACTCGGAATTTGCGGTTCGGGTGTGGGACAAAGCGCGTATCGGGATTGTTGAGCAACACCTGGATATCAACCAATTCAAGTTATACTCTGACGAACCCGAATTTTATATTTCACCGGCGTCCTTGATCCTGGTTCAATTGTCCAATCGCATTGAGCAGGCGAGCGTCGAAGTTCGGATACCGTTTAGGGATAATCGACCACTATTCCGCTCTGACGGACCCATCGGCCGAGTGTCCAATCCGACGGATGAAAGGACCCATGCCCAATGAAATTTCAACGGCAAAATAGACTGCTGGGTCTCTTGGCGGCGATCTCATTTACTCACATTCTTGATTTTGTCATTATGATGCCTCTCGGCCCCAAATTGATCCGAGCCTTCGGAATCAGTCCCAGTTTTTATGGGATGATTGTGTCCTCTTACACCTTTAGTGCGGGAATTTTTGGGTTTTTGGGGGCCTATTTGCTGGACAGATTTGATCGGCGTCACGCGTTATTGGTGCTTTACACCGGGTTTATCGCCGGTACTCTCGCCTGTGGGTTTTCCCCATCAGCGGGGGCGCTCATTATTGCTCGAATTGTCGCGGGTGGATTTGGTGGCATGTTATCGGCATTGATTTTTTCGATTATTGGGGATGTGTTTGCCGAGTCCCAGCGGGGTCGGGCGACCGGTATCGTGATGTCGGCATTTTCGGTAGCGTCGGTCATTGGGGTACCGATCGGACTGAAACTGGCGGATCGATGGGGCTGGCACGTCCCCTTTATTGTCATTGCTGTCGTTGCCACGGGTTTAGCACTATCAATTCGTTGGATACTGCCGGCAATGACGGGGCATATCCATTCCGATGGCCGGGGGGCGCTGTCGCCAGTCTCGCTGGCAATTCGCACGCTGAAGTCTCCGAACGAATTATGGGCAATTGGATTAAATTTTCTACTTGTTGTGTCGAGTTTTTCCTTAATTCCATACATCAGTACCTACCTAGTATGTAATGTGGGGATGCCGGAGACTCGGCTATTTCTTGTGTATTTAATGGGTGGGGGTGCAACGTTTTTTACGGCACCGCTTATCGGAAAATTATCGGATCGATTTGGAAAACGACGTGTGTTTGTGGTGGTGGCCATGGCGGCGATCATCCCCATTCTAATGCTACCCCTAATGCCACGCTGGCCGATGCCGCTAATGTTAATTGTAACGACTCTGTTTTTTATTTTTGTATCGGGCCGCATTATCCCTGCAATGGCGATGATCACTTCCAGTACCACCTCGGATCGACGGGGAAGCTTTTTAAGTATCGCCACGGCCGCACAGCAATTGGGGTCTGGAATTGGGGCCTCAGTCGCGGGTGCTGTGATTGTGCAAGACACCACTGGCGCGTTACGTCATTATGGCCTGGTGGGATTTGTGAGTGCACTGGTGACTTTGTTGTCCGTATTGGTAGCGGGTCGGATTAGAATTGTGAATGAGGGGCATCGCGCTGGGGGGCGGTAAACGGTCATGATGCAGATCGTGTGGCGGTTTTCAATTCAGACTCAGGGTGCTATAGTACCCAGCCTCGCCGAGGTGGTGAAATTGGTAGACACACTAGCTTGAGGGGTTAGCGAGGCGACTCGTGCAGGTTCAAGTCCTGTCCTCGGCACCATTTTATTTATGACAACGTTAATTCAATTCGGGACATCGGGCTATCGTGGAATTTTAGGTGAATCATTCACCGCCACCCACGTTAATTTAATTTCAGACGCCATTGCCCAGTGGATGCATGCTCACGGATTGTCCCGCTTGTTTATCGGGTATGATCCCCGTCGAGGTAACTCACTCGATGAGGCGTCACTCGTGCGGTCGGCGGCGTCGGTGTTGATCGCCCACGGTATTGACGTAATGCTTTCCGAAACCCCGGTGCCGACACCGTTAGTGTCTTGGGCCGTGCGTTACGGGGGATTTCATGGGGGACTCATTTTTACGGCCTCGCATAATCCACCCGAGTATAATGGGATCAAATTTAATCCACCACCGGGCGGTCCAGCAATGACTGACGTTACGTCCGCAATCGAAGCGCTGATTGGCGTCGGATCCCCGCCGTCTAATCGTAATCTGGGACCGATAACGACCGGTTCATTACTCGCCCCGTTTGGAGAGTATCTCAGGGGTTATGTTCGGCAATTGGGCTATGGCGAGGGGGGGCTGCCGATAATTGTCGATGCTCGACATGGAACCGCCGGACCCTTGTGGCGGTGGATTGATGGCTCTGGCGGTGTTGTGATTCAGGATCTCCTACACGGCGACATGCGCTCTGATTTCGGGGGGCTTGAGCCGAACCCCACGGATCCCAATGTGATCGATGAACTGGGTAAGATTGTGAGGGAGCGGGGCGCCCGTTTTGGTGTCGCTCACGATCCAGATACCGATCGTCACGCGATCGTGGACAATAATGGATCACCCGTATCGCCCGAAATAATTTCGGCCATTGTGTTGCTTGATTGGGTTCAGTCCGGTGTTAATTGCGACGGGATCGTGTCAACCGTGGCATCGTCGGGTGTCGCCCGTGCCATGTGTGACCGGTTAGAAAAATCGTATATCGAGACACCGGTTGGATTTAAATATTTCACCCCTCATTTTGAATCGGCACGGTCACGATTAATTGGTGTCGAGAGTTCTGGAGGGTTGTCGGTCTCCGATTATTTATTCGAGAAATGCGGATTTTTGCCCGCGTTATTGGTGGCCGGTGTATCCATTCGAAAAAATATGTCAATTTCGATGTTGGTGGAGGAAGTGGAATTGATTGTCGGGAAACGAATATTTACTGAAGCTAAGTTTTCATTCGATTCCTCGAAGCGAAACGACCTAATGGCGCAGTTACGTCACCTGTCGGCGTTGCCCGGCGTGCCAGTGGCGTCAGAGGTGTCCCGTGTTGATGGGACGAAATGGATTTATTCGGATGGCAGCTGGATCTTAATTCGCTTATCGGGTACCGAACCCGTGGGAAGAATATATTGCGAGTCGTTTGACGATTCAACCGTTCGCCATTGGGTTCGATCAGCGCTTAATTGGGCCACTCAGTTTGAATGAATCCGTTTAAAAATAACAAGGTTATATTTGTATTCTTTACAATCCTTTTGGATGCCATTGGGATTGGAATCTTAATTCCAGTCTTACCGGATGTTATTCGTCGATTTACCTCCGATCCAGTGCACGTAGCCACCTATTTTGGATATTTCATTGGTGTGTACGCGTTAATGCAGTTTTTTTCCGCGCCGGTTCTCGGCGCCTTATCCGATCGGTTTGGCCGTAAACCAATTTTGCTGACATCGTTGTGTGGCGCGGCGGTCGATTATGTATTAATGGCGTTTTCGCCATCCATGTGGGTCCTGTTTATTGGCCGGTTAATATCTGGATTGACTGGGGCCAGTATTACGGTGGCCTCATCGTATATGGCCGACATCAGTGACGATACCAATCGATCGGCTAATTTTGGGTTAATTGGAGCTGGGTGGGGCGTTGGGTTTATTTTAGGCCCGTTGCTGGGTGGTTTGTTTGGAATAATTGGGCCCAAGGCTCCGTTTATTGCGGCGGCCATATTAAATGCGTGTAATTTTTTGTTTGGGGTGCTGGTGTTACCTGAGTCGCTGTCCGTGGTCAATCGACGTCAGGTAGCGATATCATCCTTGAACCCGTTCAAATCCGTGGTTCATGTCGTCCGCCCGTCGGCCATTCGTTTACTAGTCGTCATTTATTTTTTGGTCTTTCTGGCCGGTCAGGTCCACCCCGTCAATTGGACCTTGTATACCCAGACAAAATTTGGATGGACCCCATGGCAGGTGGGATTGTCGATGACGTTTGTTGGCATGACTATCGCCTTTTCGCATGGAGTATTAACCCGCTGGTTGATTCCCAAATGGGGAGAACCTCGTTCAGTCGTTATTGGGCTGGTCGGTTACGTTATTTCCTTCTTTACTCTGGGAGTGATCAGTCGGGCATGGATGGTCATTCCTGCGATGCTCCTATTTTCTATTGCGGGAATCACGATTCCGGCTGTTCAATCAATTATTGCTCGGCATGTTCCATCGAATGAACAGGGTGAGTTACAGGGAAGCTTAGTCTCATTGGGTAGTTTATCGGCTATCCTGGCGCCCCCTATTTTTACCTCATTATTTGTTCATTTTACGTCCAAACCGACGTCACTGTATTTTCCGGGAGCCGCATATGTTGGTGCGTCCGGGGTATGCGGTGTGGCGCTCGCGGTGTGGCTGGTTAAACGCCGCTCAGATCGGTAAATCGTCCGATAGAATTTTGGGAAATGAAATGGCGTTAAGTTGGGTAGTCGGATTGATGTGCACTGATCCAGCTAAATTTGCAGCGGTGGCCGCCTCGATATCTCGAATTGAATCCCCAATGAGGTAACTTGTCCTTGGATTTATTGAATAATCCTGAAGCCCCTGCCGTATCATTCCTGGTTTGGGTTTTCGACATGGGCAGTGATCATCTGGCCCGTGTGGACAGTAATATACGGCGTCAACCGTCGCTCCGACGGAATCCATTTGTCGCATCATCCAATCGGTTAATTCAATAAACTCAGCTTCACTGAAGTAGCCTCGTGCGATTCCGGATTGATTCGTGACAACGATAATGGCGTACCCAAGGGTTCGATGATGGCGAATACAGTCAAGTATTCCGTCGACAAACCTAAAATCAATGGCGCGGTGGGTATACCCATAATCAACATTGATAACTCCATCGCGGTCCAAAAATAATGCAGCACTGGACCTTACCTGAGCCGGTGAGTTCCACATGATAGGGGGCTTTATCACGTCCCAAACCGTTTGATGATCAGCTCAAATTCCATGGGTCGAACCGGTTGTATCGAAAGGCGGCTCCCTTTACGAAGCACCTCCATGCCCTGCAGTTCGGGAATAGCATGGAGGTCAGCTAATGAAATAACCGCTGGAAATTTGGTGTGAAATTGAACTTCGACGGAGACCCAGGTGGGTTGAGCGATAGTTGACTTTGAATCGAAGTAGCGATGGGTGGGGTCAAATTGATACGGATCAGGAAATGCCGACCGTGAGATGTTTACCACACCAACGATGCCCGATGGATTGGCGTTTGAGTGATAAAAAAAGGCGGTATCACCGATCGCCATTTGTTTCATAAAGTTGCGGGCTTGATAATTCCGCACCCCTTCCCATCCGGTCGATCCATCGTGATGGAGATCATCAATCGAATAGACGTTGGGCTCACATTTCATTAGCCAATAGTTCATAGATATATTAATACCCTAGGATACCACGGGTTACAATAATAATCGTAAAACCCATGGTTCCAAATGAAATAGGGCGTGTCGCCGATATAGAATGTCGGCGTGGCCTCGATCCCCAGCTGCTGCGCAAGTTCATGGTTCCGGGTGATGAAACGGGGGTGATATCGGTCCCGAGATTCCATAGAGTGGCCGAATCGAAGGCCTTAATTGTTGGAACTTTCGACACCTTGCCCGACTCAATATCACACGCCGATACAGCCAGGAGCTGGGCCTGAATCATATCGTAACGGTGATGATATTGTCGGGTCATGGTCGACAGTATCGCGACGGTAGTAGCGGCAACGGCGGCGATTACCCACACGACCGGTAATAGTGCGGCGATACATATTCCCCGATGAATTACCATGATGCACACACGCGAGTGACGGTTGAGTAGGACCCCGTTAACTTAATTTGGACACCATTCGGCGTCGAAATAAATTCGCAGTTCGTGATGGATTCGGGAGCCATACTCTGACGTATTCCTGATACCTCGCGATAAATGCGTGTGTCGCTATACCTGTATTCGATCTCCGGTGAGGAAAGGATTCGGACGGACTGGGGATGGATAATAAACTCTCGTCCGATACCCTCGCGGCATATACAATCCGCGATCCACTGAAATTGTTGGATTTCGATTGCTTGATGTTTGATTCGGTTTAAATAAGCGACGGTGCGCTGCCAACTCGGAATGATGATCCAGCATGCAATTGAAAAGACACTCAGCCCGATGACGAGTTCGCCCAATATATGCCCCCGGTCACACATCCTATTCCAGGACATATCGTACCAATTCATGGGTTCCGATCGTCACGGATTTCCTTAGGATGTTGCCCGTACTTTGAGAGTCAATCGTTTCTAAACGACAGGCCGCGTCCGACAATTCATGGTCTCGTTGGGCTAGGTTGGCGGGAATACGGTACACCTGAACGACGATGGCAGCACTCACTGTGATAATGGCGACAATAATATATACCGCTAGAAGGGTATCCAACAGGATATACCCGTGATCAGGGGGCCATTGGAATAGAACAGGAGGTGTTCGTTGAGGTGTCGTCATAACTGGATAAGCGTCGGATGTCCCATGTTCGGCGATAATGTAATTTTGAATCGAGAACCCACTAACAGACTCCCGGAATATTTGGTGGTTCCCTGTGCGGTGAATCCTAGTTTTCCAAATCCATTGATAGAATAGTTATCGATTGGAGGTAATCCCATCGTTGGGATACTACTGCTAAGACTATTGCCCGATACAGTCATCGTTTGATCCTGGCGTGACGTGATTGCCTCGGTATGCATCGCATAAAGTTGGGATGTCGCCAGTTCGGCATGTAGGCTGTGTGTCACGTTGATGTATTGAATGGCTGAACGGTAACCGATAGTGGACGTTACAATACCCACAAATCCAATCACGATGACGAGTTCAATTAGACTGTAGCCAGAGTGCATTGAGAATCCAACCGGAAATCAAAAACGGCCCGAGTGGTATTACGTCAGTGAGTTTTGAGCCCGATAATAAAATCGATACCAGACTCCAGACCATGGCCAATGAGAGGCCCATTACAATAGAGATCCAGGCACCGTGAAAGGTTCCCCACAGTCCAAAAATACTGACTAACATGACGTCCCCAAATCCCAGGGCTTCCGTGCCATAGGCCTTATGGGACAGGATTCGAATGATCCAAAAAATTAGGAATGTCCCGGCTCCGGATAGGATGTATTGGACACTGTCGGGGTGACCTACTGCACGCACTACGCCCAGTATAAGCAAGGGATAGGTCATCCATTGCGGTAATGTATACGTACGAATATCAATTAAAAATAGTGCGATAAGGCCGATGTAAAAAATGATCCAGTAGGCCACCGAGAGTTTTCCTTTATTGGTGATGTAACCCATCGCCCGACATATAGAGATTCGGACGAGTTGTCCCAGTTAGTTTCGGTGAGCATATCCCTTATGATGTGCCCCAATTAAGTGATTTGAATTAGGTGTGATATATACGGTTAAAAGAAATAAACTTTACATTAAATTCGATTAAATATCAATGACGGGCCTGTTGCAAAAAGGCTTTGTTTCAGAAATAGCGATCTTGCCAAATGATTCAGATGTACCGGATTGATTATGGCGTGTCACTCCAAATTATTAACATTTTGGCAATAGTCGCGATCCCAATTCATTTTTTTGCGGCTATTCGATGCGTCAGCAGGACCTAGGTAAAGTGACATTTTAGTTGTGTCAAAAACGTAATGAACTCGTGGGAGACGTAATCGGGGTAGGTCCACGGGAGAGCGTTCCATTGTTTATGGGTAAACTGTAATTCAAGCTCCGCGTAGATGCCATCGCGAATAGGAATCCGATGGGTATAGTTTTTGGTAGTTAATAAAATAAAATTGTGTGGATACAAGATTCCAGGGTCAATATTAAACTGTCGTGAGCCATTATAGGTATATCGGCTTTCAATCGATTGGCTAGCCATTTTTAATTCGGCCAAATCGGTAATTAATTGTGGCTTCATGGCGATCCATTGTCGATAGAGTCCAGCACCCATTTCCTCGGTGTAATAGGATGAACCAAACTCGAGTACGGGCGAGACAAGGGTGGGGCTACCAAAGACGTCGAGACTATTTTCCAAATCGATGCAGGGTTGATTCGAGAGGCTAAGAACGCCAATAACTACAATTCCGGATGGAAATGCAGCCGGTGTACCCATGGGGGCTATTTCGATAAACGGTTAACTAAATCCTGAAAAAACTGCGGATTTCGATAGCCAGCAAATACGTCACTAATCATGCCATTTTTTCCGATGGCCACGGTGGTGGGAATGGCTGTAATTCGTGTGAATTTTTCCTTTAGGTCATCGTTGGCTTGAATGATGGGATAATTGAATCGGGTTTTTGCAGCAAACTGGCGAACAGCCTGTGGATCCTCGTCCATCGATATCCCGATAATTTGAACTTTATTACCCATCTGTTTTTGGAGCTGAATTAATTCGGGAATTTCCGCAACGCAGGGTGGGCACCAGGTGGCCCAAAAATTGATGAGTATTACTTTGCCTGGGTACTGCTCGAGGCTCACGGGTTTTCCGTCAATCGATTTTGCTTTAAATGCCGGTGCTTTTTTAATGGTCGGTTGGCTTGTTTTAGATATCGGGAGACTGGTAACTGGTTTTTCTTGACCAATCAGCGAGGTAGAGATTGCGACGAGTAAGATCAAAAAATAGGCATACTTCATGAGTGAACTCCTAGTAACGATTGATAAACCGAAATGGCACGACGTGCCATTTCTTCGGCTGAAAATTCGGCTCCCCGCTCAGTGGCCTCGGCGGATAAACGGTCATAAACCGACCGGTCATCGATCAATTGGATGAGTCGCTCGACATATTCATCCTGGGAGTCGTTTGTTAGAAATCCCCCTTTTGTTAGGATATGTTTGACCCCAAGTTCGTTGATACATACCGCCGGTTTACCTAATGCCAGCCCTTCAAGCAGGCTTAACCCTTGGGTTTCTGTTTTTGATGGAAAGGCAATAATGTCGGATGCGGCATAGGCGGTGAACACTTTGGCATGGGGAAGATATCCAGTTAACACAATTGATTCGTGAATGCCTAATTCATTCGCCAAGCGAAGCAGATGGTCTCGCTCGGGACCATCGCCCACTAATAGTAGGCGTGTGGTTGGGCGTGCTGAATGAACTAATGCAAACGAGCGGAGTAGAAATTCAACATTTTTCTCTTGTCCAAGGCGTCCGACAAATATTAAGACCGTTTGATTTGATTTGATTCCATATTTAGCGCGAAAATCTCCGACATCTGAGTGTGATTTGATCAGTTCGAGGTCAATTCCCGTCGGCAACACCGTGAGTGGCGTTGTGACGCCATAGTCTAAAAGTTTCGATTGTATTTCGTTTGTTGGAACAAAAATATGATCACATCGATTGCAAAAATTTTTGGATAACAAGAGCAAATCGATGGTCTGTCGAAACCGTTTCGGAATTAATGGGAAATAATGAAGATATTCCGCCCAAAATGTGTGGTAGGTGTGGACAACGGGAATCTTGTGCTTCCAAGCCATATACTGACCCAAGTGACCCATAAAAAAAGGTGTTTGAATATGAATAACGTCAAATTTGAGCCGCCCAAAAAGGCGTAGTTTGCGGGATAATGGCGATATAATTCGATATTCCGGTTGGAACGGGAATGGCATCGATTTGAATCGCCATATTTTACCGGTTGATCGGGTGGACTTATCCGTTTTTGGTCCTAAAATTACAACTTGATGACCTAATTTTTCGAATTCCCGTACGAAGGTTTGCGTACTAATCGCAACGCCATTAATTTGCGGAAGGTACGTATCGGTAAAAATAGCAATCTTCATCTTTTGATCGTTAGTTGTTTATAAATTGATTCGTAGGCACTGACCGCACTATCTAATGAGTGTGAGTTGACGATTTCAAGACTCTTTTGGCCCATTTTCTTTGCTAAATTGAGATCTCCCAAAATACATGTTAAATGGGTTGCTAGCTCTTGAACGTTCATCGGCTCAAATAAAAATCCATTCTCCCCCGATTTAACAAGCTCGGGTAGGGCATATTTGTTGGCAGCGACTACGGCTAACCCACTCGCCATGCTTTCTAAGGTTGTTATACTTTGAAGTTCACAAAGTGACGGCATCACAAACGCATCGGCGCATCGAAACAGGTTTTTATAATCGGCGTCGTCTAAAAAACCGGGAAAGGTCACGTGATCGCTGATACCGAGTTCCTCGGCCAATAATTGTAGGGATTCTTTTTCTCGGCCGTTGCCACCAATAATAAAGTGAGCATCGACCGTTTTGAGGATCGCCGGGATTGAGTTAATAAATACGTCCACATGTTTTTCCCCACTTAATCGACCGGCATACATTGCGGTGGGTTTATTGGGTAAATTAAAGCGTTTTTTTAAGGCAGTCGGATCATTTGATGGATTGAAGATACGTAAATCGACACCATTTGATACCGGGCGATTTGGGGCTGTTAGCCCATTTTTTGTCATAAGGTCGACGGCCGTTTGGGTGGGAGAGGTGACGAAATCGCAGTTGTTATGGAAGGAGGAAATAAATTTCCAGTTCATATCGACTAAAAATTGTAGGTTATTTAAAAACCGAAATTTAGCCATGAATGTGGTGATATTTTCAGGTAACCAATGGTTGGTAGCTACTACGGGGATCGCATTTTTTTTGCAGTAGGCCAAGGTCGCTTTTCCGATGGGAAAGGGGTTGTGAATATGAACGACATCGGGCCGGAACTGATCCAGAATTCGGTTGATTTTTTTGCGGGGGCGCCATGCAAGGCGATGGTCATTTTTGACAAACGGAATTGGATGCGATGCCAACCGGTAAATTGTCGTTCCGTGGTCGGTTTCAGTCCAATCATTCCAGCCTTCGGATGGTGCTAAAATATGGACCTGATGCCCCCTAAGGTGCAGTTGAAGAGCCAAATTATGTTCGGCTACAGCCCCGCCATCAATAAGTGGGTAATAGGCCTCAGTTGCAATCACTATTTTCATATGTTTCCTCTTTCACTAGTTGACGGGTGCGGGTGGATGTCTAATTCGTGACATGCCCAAACAAACATTCCGGATGACCACGCGAACCATTCTTCACTTCGATAAAATAAACGACGGACCGGCGCTCCGTGGTGGTACACCTCGTAGACGCCGCCGAATTCTACAATCTTATGGGCCATTTTTGTAACTAGATCGACGGCGAGGTCACGCTGATTGGCTACTATTTTAGCCACAATATCGGTGGCGCCGATCCAAAGCCAATGCATTCCATTGTGGTAGTCCGCCATGTTAATCAAAAAAAAGGGCCAGTAAATATGTCGTTTAGAGTAACCGGGGTTTCGGGTTTCGGTAGAGAAACTTGAGTTCATCCCGTTTTCAGAGATATAGGTTTGGATTGCGGCTGCTTCGTCGGGTCCGGCAATACCGAAAACAATGGCAAGTAAGTTGCCATCTGACGAAAAGGTTGATTGTCGATGATCTGCGGTGACCCAGTCAATAAAGTAGTGTCCATTCCAAAATGTTGAATAGATCTTGGATTTCACATCGTGATACAACCGACTAAAATGATCGTGATCCTCATGGTTAATTAATTTGCAAATTTCAGCCAATGATCGAACGGCATGGCACGAGAGGACGTTGGTGTACAACACTTTTCCCTCTTTTTTCAAACTGTCCGCCCAGCCAGCGAAATACCCTTCTTCAATGAGGTGATCGTAATCCGAATCTTGTGAAAAGTTCCACTCCAGGGCTTTTTTTAATAAGTCATAATACTCTCGAGCAAATTCAAGATCACCCGATTTAGCGACATACTTCTCAGCTAAAATTAAAAATAACGAATTATTGTCTACGGCGGCGGAGTGACCTTTATCGTCGATATACCTTGCTTCCGGAACTCGGGCATCGATTCCAAAATATTTTAGTAAAAAATTTTTTTGGCCGACCCGAAGTGGAATTTGACCGTCCGTATCAATAAATTTAAGTAGGGTTTCAAGCCCCGCTTTTACTACACCTAGATCGTTTAACGAGAGAGCCCCAAAACTGGCAAAACAAAAATCTCGGGCCCACAAATCGGAGAAGTGCTTCCGTCCCGCGTAGATGCCCATGGGAGTGTAGCGACTTCGCAACGTTGTCACGGCTTTGTCGTATGCGAGATAAATGTCGGGATGGAATTGGGTCATTGAATTATTATTCTAAATGAAAAATGATGTGGTGAAAACTCGGACGCATCATATATTATACCGATTATGGAATATGAACTGTTCATAAAGCTCTTGAGAAAGCATTTGTACTTGGTGTACCACGAGCGATTCAAAAACGAGAATGCGAATGTGATCAGTGAACGTTTTGGTGCGAAACATCCGCGTCTTAAGCCCGAATTTATTATTGTTAATGATCAAATTCATGGGTTCAAAAAGCTGGATGAACAGGTGCTTGGTTTAGAGAAATTTCCAATTTTCATCGAAATTGAGTTTGTCGAAGAAGATGGTGAGAAATTTATCGAGGGAATTGATATTCATGCCGAGGCGAATATTCGCGTAACCGACACACTATCCGAAGTCACACAGTTAGCCACATTGTTTGAAAAAACAGTATTGGTTGAACATACCCGATTGCTGACTGATGGCAGCGAAGAGTCGTTGGTGATCTACTCAAAGATAAGCGAAATGTACGACGATATGTTTCTTGATGAAGATGTTGACGACGGTTACGTTGATGAGTCGGAATTGACCATTTTAATTGAACGGTATTTAGTTGGATTCTCCAAATTTTTGCAGATGTTAGAGTTAGTCGCTTGTAAACATCATACAATTTCCGAACTCGATGATTTGTACCAGTTGCCCGGTGCTTCCTAGTGCCAGTTAAATCCCGTTTTGCACAATTATTGGACGGGGAATGCTCGCCGGCGGATTCTGTTTCATGGCTGACAGAGATGGCCCATCGCGGCGAGACCGTCGACGAAATCGTCGACGCCGTCACTGAAATGAGGGGCCGAATGCTGAGGGTTCGATTGCCCAAGGTGGCCATTGATCTCTGTGGCACAGGCGGATTCCCCGGGAGTCGGTTTAACGTTTCGACGGCCACTGCCTTTTTTCTCGCTGGAATCGGGATCCCCGTGGCAAAACATGGTAATCGAGGTAGTCGTAGCCACAATGGTAGCTTCGACTTTTTGGAGGCATTGGGAATTTCGATTGACCTGGGTTCTGAAAAAATAGGCGCTATTTTTGAAAAAACGGATTTGTGTTTTTTGTTTGCGCGGATCTTTCATCCAGCTGTGGGACGATTGGCGCCAGTTCGACAGCAAGTGCCTGGGCGAACGATTTTCAATCTCATTGGACCGCTGTGTAATCCTGCTGCAGTTCCATTGCAAATCATTGGGACTACGTCTGAAAGTCAGGGAAAAAAATTAGCTGAAGCGTCCAAACGCTTGGGAACGGATCGCACGATTATCCTGGTAGCTGAGGACGGTCGGGACGAAATAATTTCGAATGGCGTAACCCATGTGTTTGAAGTAACTCCCCGGAGAATTATTTCGTATTCAGTCGACGGACGCGAATGGTGCGATGGTGTTAGTTACATCGATGGTGGGGATGCCGTGGCAAACTCGAAAGTCTTCGAGAGTTGGTTGGAGAATACCGCGTCTCACCCGGGGCTGAGTTCGTTAATCGCGTTGAATGCAGGCGTGGCTTTATATTTGGTCGGAGACGCTGCGACATTTTCCGAAGGATATGAAAAAGCACTGTCCCTGACATCGTCGACGAGAACTCTACAGACGGTCAATCGTTATCGAGAACTCAGCCAGTTGTAGTGGTTGCCGACGGTAGGGCCACTATCCGTGCGGTTGTTCACTCTTAATACCCTAACATTTTGTGTTTGGTTGTGATCCCACGAGCATCATTCTGAATTTGTCCTCGGGGTTTTGAGTCGGTAGAACCTTATTAATAAAAAAAAAATAACCTGCCATTTGGCAGGTTATTTAAAAGTGATAAACGGTTATGAACTAACCTTTTACTTTGTCCCAATCCGCTTTGCTGCAGAATTTGGTGAGCTGACGATCTTTATATTTTGCTCGGAAAGCATATCGAATCTGTACGCTGCCATCTTTTAATTTGCGCTCGTACTTTGTTTTAGCGATATCGCCTTCTTCGATTTGGACTTTTTTTCTTTCTTTAACATCATAAAATTCGATAGCCATGACTAACCTCCATAAAATCGTCGAAAATTGTTTTCTAACGTATCGTTTAAAAACGCCGGGAAAAACCGCCTTATTTGAACCTGATTACAATAATCAAGTTGCGATAAAAACGCAAGGGAAAAAGTTCACCGCCGGATAATTGAAAATTTCTGCTTTAGAACGAGGTGGGTATCGGTATTATCAAGGGTAATAATTAGAATATAGGTGCCGTTCGGAAGAACTGATCCGTCGTTACTGGTAGTGACCCCAGGAATTTCATGGTAGCCGGGAGTTAATGCCGAGGCGCTTAAGGTTCCCGTGGCGACTTTTTTATACCTCAAGTCGTATACAGAGTAGCTCCCTGTTAATGCGGACCCACGAAGAGAATAAGCCCAAATGAATGAGTCGGTCGATGGGTTTACCGGATTTGGGTAAGCCAATAAAACGGAATTATTGCTGATCGCGTCGGCACGTAATCCGCCGCCGATATTCACTCGGGTAGTGGTTGATGTGATTTCGCCGAATAGGTTTGCGATTTTGAATGTGATGTCGGCCGTTCCTGACGATGGTAGCATCGTTTCCGCGATGACACAGTCGATTATTGGCAACGCCACTGTAATTGACGCGATATGGGTTAAATCTGTCGTGACACCGTTCGCGTTGAGAAGCAATTGATAGGAATTCGGAGAGACTCCTGTCGCGTCTGTAATCGTGTAAGTTAATTTAGATCCGACGCCGACGGAGTCATTCGCTTGGATTGATGAGATGATAGCCGGTGGTGATGGACTTCCGATTTGGAATGATTGAGTCGCGGCATTTCCTAACGTGTCGGCTATGTAAACATTTAGTGTCGATGACACCGACGGAATAAATCCCAGTGGGGATAATGCGATTGATAGGGTTGGGAGTGTTGCCGTGAAGAGTTGGGGGGCTGTTAAAAATGATGCGCTAGAAATCTGGTTCGGCGATTGGTAGCTGACCCGAATGCTATCCATGGATATTCCGGTTAAATCCGCTATCGTAAATTCAGCCTGTCCGATGAGTTGCTGACTAATGTATCGGGCCGACGTCGAAATTTGAGGGGCCGATACATCATCAATAGTTATCGAAATGGTGGGGATTAACGCGATGTTATTGTTAATATCGCTGAATTCACCTGAGATGTCGATCCCCGTGGTGTTGGATGGACGTAGCGGCATTGTGTACCGATAACAATTCGCGGTCACCAAGGCGCCGTCTGACTCTCGCCTCACGATGACCGGCGTTTCGTCGGCGAATAGCGTGTCGGTCACATAGTCGTCATGTGTTGCCCCGTAGTATGTTCGAATAGCAAGCTGTAATCGTGGTGGCACGACATTGGAGTCGGTTCCGTAAAAAATCAGTGTGGGGTATCGATTAGTATCCCAGACCAAGCCCAACGATTCTAAATTATTCGAGACCATCGACGGGGCCATGTGATCACTGGCAATGGCTGATACGGCGGCATTGGCATTGACGAAACCATAGCCGTACCAGTCATCTTTTCCCGGTGGTCCAAGGTCATCGGCCGTCGCGGATAATATTGTTCGGATTTCCCGAACGGTTAAATTCGGTTGAATACTCTTGAGTAATCCAACGACTCCGGATACTACCGGGGCCGCCATCGAGGTGCCGGAGGCGAATGCGTACGAGCTTGGCCCAGGGGGGATTGTCGAGCAAATGTTAGTCCCCGGTGCGCTGATAAACACGGGAGACCCGAAATTACTGTAATCTGTATCAAACGCTAGCCCATCAGTGGCTGATACCGCGATGACGTTGGGAAAACAGGCGGGATACATCGGGTATACCCCAATATTTTGCCTGGAATTTCCTGCCGCGGCCACGACTGGAATATTGGCTGAAATGGCCTCACGGATTTTTTCCCTGAGCAATAATTCGATTTCAATGTCTGTGCCCCCTAAACTCAAGTTGATGACCGATGCATTGGAATGGATCGCGTAGTCGATGGCAATAAGCAACGATAGGGTAGTAAACGAGTCGTCCCCCGGACTGTTTGCTTTAATTGTCATAATACGTCCCCCAGGGCAGACTCCCGCTATCCCCACGCCGTTGCCCATTGCCGCTGCGGCAATACCGGCCACGTGGGTGCCGTGAAAGTAATCGGCGTTGATATCCCCAGTTTTTGTGACCGAATTCCCTCCGTGCACATCATCGACATAACCATTGCCGTCATCATCCGACCCATTCACGATTTCCGAAGGGTTCGTCCAAAGTTGTGAGGCTAAATCCTCATGGGAAATGGTTGTCCCGGTGTCAATGATGGCAATAACCGTCGACGGTATCCCAGTCGTGGTTTCCCACGCTAAATTGGTGTGGGTAAGGGCGATAAAATTATTCCCAGTGGCGCTGAGCGGGTCGTTGTGATTTACGTTTAATGCGGTGTAGATGTAGTTGGGTTGAACAATCGAAATGGATTCATTAAGAAGGAGTTGGCCTTTGCAACTGGCTATAAAATCATTCACGTCACTACCGGGTCGGAGGGTGATTCGTCGGAGATTTTTATCCGAGAAATATGATAGATTCGGTCGTTTTGATGTGGCGGTTCGAATCGAATGATTAGCCATCGGGATTCGTTTGATTGAGCGGATACGTTGATCGTCCTCAATGTTCCGTTTTGGACCAAGGGAACGGTCGTTGTTATGCGTTGTTAACGAGGCCACGGGTATTGGCGACGTCAGAATCAAGACCTCATTTGGCATATATTCCGGGCTCGCAATGATCGGTTGAATCATTAACAATAGTCCTATAATCAGCCGCTTATTCATCACGAACTCGCATCGTGGTTCGGACTTCAAGGACCTTTCGAACAGCTGGTAAAATATCGGCCTCGTCTAAATTTCGCCAATATACTATCCATTTTGAAAACTTCATGCAGCCATCACATTCCCGAAGGTAAAACGAATTGAGGGGGTTGACGGTGGTCGCACGCCAAATCAGTTTGGGGTATAATTCGGCCACTTTTTGCCATAAACTTCGGCCGAGACCCGTTCCTTCCTCGGTTTTATCGACTGCTATTTTGTCCAAATAGGGGATCCCTTTTACTTTCTTTATGATGGCTACCCCTTCGTAGTTTTTTTCGTAGACTACCATTTTTATTTTTTCCTCAAAAAAGTCATCAACGAGCACTTTACCAAACGCGGTCTCGAGTAATTTCTTGAGTCGATGGGTATCCAGGTCGGATATTTTTGACGTGGCGGCAATCATATATTTTTTTACAAACGTTCCGCGCCCTTTAATCGTGAATATTTCCTGTAACAGGTTTTTTGACGACGTAAAAATGGCGGCTGAGTCGGGGGATTTTTTTAGTATATTCCGAACCGCTCGAACGATGGGTTTCATTTCGACTTTGACATGGCTCCATTCACGGCGTTGAGACAGATTTAGAAACGGAAGAATCTGGTCATTTTCGTCTAAAATGCCGCCTACCTCGGTAATGAGTACGTACTTTAATGGATTCAGTTCCTGGACTAATAATGTGCATAATTCCTCAGCATCAACAAATACTCGCCTCCGATTCCGTCGGGTGAACGGACTAATAATCGGTAATTTTCGCTGCGCCAATACGTCCGTGATCAGTTCGTTGTTAATCGACCAGTGGGATACACGTTGTGACGTAACGTCGACAATATTTTCTAAAATTTCACCGGATCCTCCGAATTTTTCGAGTTGATTGACAAAGCGATTGGCAACCGGAGTGAACCGTTTTCCAGCCAAGGTATCCGAAATAGGTAACGGATCGACGTCGGAATAGGATGTTGTTTTGAGATCCAACACTACAACGGGGTAGATTCCCATGTGTTGCATGAAGGCGAGGCTTTCGGCAATTTCGGCGAGTTCATGCTCAACGACGTAAAAACTGATGCGAACCACAGCAAATTGGTGCCTCGGTATAGTCTGGAAGCGATTGGCAAAAAGTTCTATTTCTTCGGTGGTGCCTACTTTTTCGAAAAATTTAAGAAGTAGGTTATTCATTCTCTCGGTCGAAATTCAAAGGATCGATGAGCTGGTTATTTTTGAGTGAGGCCATGACTTTACTTTCAAGCCCATCTTTATAGGCGCTGAGTTTGAGTAGAATCGTTGGGTCTCCAACGGAAATAATTTGGGCGGCGAGTATTCCGGCGTTGAGTGCCCCATTTAAGGCCACGGTCGCAACGGGGACCCCGCCGGGCATTTGAAGGATTGAGAGAACCGAATCCCATCCATCGATTGAATTGCTGGATCGGATGGGAACCCCGATCACAGGAAGCGGCGTCACGGCGGCAACCATGCCCGGAAGGTGGGCGGCGCCGCCCGCACCCGCAATGATTACTTTCAAACCGCGTCCATGGGCTGTTTCGGCATAATGAAATAGTCGATGGGGGGTACGGTGGGCAGACACGATCGTTAATTCAGATGAAATATCGAATTCGGATAAAATTGTCTGGGCCTCGGCCATAATTTCCAAATCAGATTGGCTCCCCATAACGATTCCGACTACTGGTTTCACTCCGCAACGACCTCCAAGGAATTACGTATTGTTTCGGCTAGTTCCAACGCGGGGGTAACCGAATGCGATAGTATAGTTACATGTCCCATTTTTCGAAAGGATTTTGTCGTTAACTTTCCATATAGGTGTACAAACACGCCTGGGGTCGATAACCACCGGTCTAAGTTTAGGTACCGCGTCGGACCGGAATGCCCATATTTGCCCAGTAAATTAATCATGACGGCCGGCTGTTGGGTTGGATTTTTTCCCAGTGGTAACTGCATCACTGACCGAATGTGCTGATCGTATTGAGAAAACGCACAGGTCTCAATCGTATGGTGACCGCTATTATGAGGTCGAGGGGCCACTTCGTTGACAAGTAATTGCTGATCCGTGGTCACGAAGAATTCAACGGCCAGCACACCGACCATTGATAATGCGTTACTGATATCCCGGGCAATTTGGGTTGCTTGCTTAATAATTGATTCGGACACTCTCGCTGGAGATATCAGCGTCGCCAGTAGATTGGCTGCCGGATTCGCACGCATTTCGACGACATCGAATACTTCCTGATCGCCATTCACACTACGTGCCACAATCACGGAAATTTCGGTTTGGATTGGTACCATGGTTTCGACGACTGACGGACCATCGAATGCGCTGGCAATATCCTGTGCGGATCGGAGAATGAGGACCCCTTTGCCGTCGTAGCCGTGGCGCCGTGATTTGAGTACGACTGGAAATTGGAGATTGGTGGGATCGAGTTCGTCCTTACTGTCGATCAGTTCGAATTCCGGGGTCGGAAATCCGTTGTCGGTGAAAAAACGGTTTTGTGTCCCTTTATCTTGAATCAATCGGAGGGTGTTTGAACTCGGAAATACTTTTTTTCCGAGACCCTCTAAGTAAGCCAGTGCATCGCAATTAATATGCTCAAATTCGGTGGTGATGACATCGTACTTGATGCCGAACATGACAACATCATCATAATCCATCAGTGACCCGACGGTGAGCTCGCTGGTCGCATTTGCACACGGACATGTTGGGTCCGGATCCAATATTCCACAGGTAATATTGAGCGTCTTTGCGGCTTGGATCATCATGAGTCCCAGTTGGCCACCCCCGACGATGCCGAGTCGTTGTGTTATTTCCATCATTCATAAAAGTGTAAATTCACGAGCTAAAAATGGAAAGATGTTTCATTAAATCGAGCGACACCCGCGGTCGATTGTGTTTACAAAAAAAATTCGATATAGTTCCGAAATCATGCCATTCAAGTTATCAAATTATGTCAACGCAATCGTTGTTATTGCGGCACTTGGGTATTTTGTAGACATTTACGACTTGATTTTGTTTAGCATCGTCCGAATGCCCAGTTTGCGTTCGATTGGCTTGTCTGGGGATTTGCTGTTCAAGAACGGTGTGTTTTTGCTGAATATGCAAATGGCTGGAATGCTACTTGGGGGCCTATTGTGGGGGATTGTTGGCGACAAAAAAGGGCGAGTGTCCGTTTTGTTTGGGTCGATCCTCTTGTATTCCTCGGCTAATATTGCAAACGGATTTGTACACTCGGTGACGACCTACGGAATACTTCGATTTATTGCTGGAATCGGGTTAGCTGGAGAGTTGGGGGCGGGGATCACGTTAGTGGCTGAATCTCTGCCCAAACATACTCGAGGGGTGGGGACGGCGATTGTCGGTGGGATAGGGATCGCCGGTGCGGTGTTTGCGGGTCTGGCCGCCGAATATTTTGGGTGGCGCACTGCCTATTTTCTTGGGGGTGGATTGGGGATGGCGTTGTTACTGCTTCGGGTCGGTGCGTTTGAGTCCGGACTATTTGAGACCGTCGCGAAGGATTCCACGGTCGAGCGAGGAAGTTTGCGTCTCCTTTTTTCATCCAAGGAGCGCATTGTACGATATGTTCGATCCATTTTGATTGGGTTGCCCACATGGTATGTCATCGGCATTTTAGCCACGTTTTCACCTGAGATTGCGGCCGCAGTGGGTGTGCCGGGGGCCATTGTTGGTGGGCGGGTGATTATGATTGTTTACTCTGGAATTGTGGTCGGTGATTTGGTGTGTGGCGCATTGTCTCAGTGGTGGAAATCTCGTAAGAAGGTCGTACGTTTCTTTTTGTTTTTGACCGTCGTTTCCGTGGCAGGGTACCTGTACTTTCCATTTGTTTCACCTCGGCAATTTTATTTAGCTAGCTTCTTTATCGGGTTGTCTGTGGGATATTGGGCGTTATTTGTGACGATAGCGGCTGAACAGTTTGGCACCAACTTACGGGCCACGGTCGCCACCACTGTTCCAAACTTTATTAGGGGCTCCGTTATCCCAATGACTCTTGGGTTTGGGGCCATGAAAGACCGTATTGGGATTACTCATTCAACGATCGTCGTGGGTGCGATATGTTTCGCCATCGCATTTTCGTCATTACATTTTATGAAAGATACCTTCCATACTGATCTCGACTATATCGAAACATAGCGGGGTTCGGTATGGTCCAAGGTTGAGAGGTTTACCGTGACCCATATCAATTTTTTTGAATTTTTTGAGTGGAAAGAATCGAGCCGCCAGAAAAGTTTAGACGAGGTTCATAAATCGGTGCCCGTTCCTAAACACTTTTCCTGGTTGCGAAAGCTTTTTGCGTTCGCTGGTCCAGGGTATATGGTGGCGGTGGGATATATGGATCCCGGGAATTGGGCCACAGACCTTGGAGCGGGATCTGCTTTTGGATACTCATTACTCTTCGTGGTTCTCGGATCTAGCGTCATGGCGATGATTCTCCAATATTTATCATTGAAATTGGGGGTTGCGACCGGCCGAGATTTAGCGCAGGCGTGTCGTGATTTTTATTCACGACGTACGAGTGTCGTGTTGTGGATTTTTGCCGAAGTGGCCATCATTGCCTGCGATCTTGCTGAAATTATTGGGTCCGCAATCGGGTTGAATTTGCTGTTTCATATCCCACTCACGCTCGGGGTGCTACTGACAGGGTTGGATGTCATGCTATTGGTGATGCTTCAAAAAAAGGGATTCCGATATTTAGAGGCGTTGGTGCTGGTGTTGGTGGTTACCATTGTCGGGTGTTTCGGGTATCAGATTGCCGTGTCCCATCCGTCGATTGCAGATATTGCGGGAGGATTCTTTCCCACGACCCGCCTGTTGGGAGATCCGAAAATGATGGTGTTGGCTGTCGGTATTTTAGGCGCGACCGTCATGCCGCATAACTTGTACCTTCACTCGGCCATTGTTCAAACGAGGGATTATGACGAGTCTCAGGACGGAAAACGAGAGGCCATTTGGTTTTCGGCGCTAGACTCGACCGTTGCGTTGTTTCTTGCGTTTTTAGTCAATGCGTCGATTTTGATTGTTGCGGCGACTGTGTTTCATCGAAATGGATTAAATACGGTGACTGAAATCACCGAGGCGCACCGATTATTAGCACCGATACTAGGGTCTTCGGTGGCGGGTGTGGTGTTCGCTTTGGCATTATTGGCTTCCGGCCAAAATTCGACGATCACAGGGACATTAGCGGGGCAAATAATCATGGAGGGGTTTTTAAAACTACGATTAAAGCCGTGGGTTCGCCGGTTGTTAACCCGCCTGCTTGCTATTGTCCCTGCGCTGGTCGTGATAATGATCTGGGGAGATCATGGATTGGGGACTCTATTGATTATTAGCCAAGTCATTTTGAGTGTACAGTTGCCGTTTGCGGTGTTTCCGTTGGTCCAATTTACGAGTAATGAAATCACGATGGGGGAATTTAAAAATTCCACGGTCTTGAGAATCGTGGCGTATGGAATTGGGGGCCTAATAACCTGCGCGAATCTATGGATGGTGTGGTCGGTGGTGCGCTAGGGTAGTAACGCCGTGTCGTTATATCCTCATTTTTCACCGAAATGGGTCTTAAAGCCAAATTCGGCCGCAAAACCCAGCCCCCCAATTGTGTTATAATTAAGACCAATCTTTACATTATCTAAAATACGGTACGATATCGATGTTTCAAGAGATAGTACCCCCTCTGAAGAAATTACATGATAGTGTCCTCCAGAGAATCTGGAATCTTTATATTGGGTATAAACGTGTCTTGATCCAACTGACACCCCTCCCGAACCGTAGAGTTGTTGAGTGAAATAGTATCCAACGCCCACATCAATGAGCTCATAAAAATTTCCTTCACCTTCTATTTCTGTTCCATAGTTATACAGTTATTGATCGATTTCATCGACAAGCTTCCCTTGGGCGTTGTTTTGCGATTTCGAGATACCAGCGTAAAAATAGATTGGCGTGTTAAAACAATGAGTAACAGGAGCGTTATAAATGTTCTCTCCCCTAACACCTAGCCCAAGCCAAGTATTTTCATCTGCAGTTGTATGCTTGGCAGTTACAACCAGTGAAACGACTACTAAAATAAGATGGCTAATTTTGTGAACTAACTTCAATTAATTTTTTTCAAAAATATCGAGTTTAGAGACATCGACCTTGCGGCCGTAAAATGCGTAAAGAATCGCGCCCAACGCCATCCATGCCACCAAACGAATCCATGTGTCTCTCGGCAATATGGCCATTTGCCCGATGGCTGCCAAGGCGCCTAATATGGGAATCCATGGCACCAGGGGCGTTTTAAATGGTCGATGGATGTCGGGGCGAGTTTTTCGCAACACGATAATGCCGACGCACACAATTGCAAATGCAAATAAGGTGCCGATTGAAACAAGCTCCCCTAATAATCCAATTGGAAACAGACCTGAAATGATGGTTGCTACACTCCCAGTAACAATCGTCGTGACAGCGGGAGTTTTGAATTTCGGATGTACTTTGGCCAATCCCGAGGGCAAGAATCCGTCATTAGCCATGGAAAAGAAAATGCGTGTTTGTCCCATTAACATCACTAGAATCACGGAACTGAGTCCGCAAATAGCCCCGAGTTTGATGACCGGTCGCAGCCAGGTCAATGAAGCACCCATTGCATTAACACCCACGGCAATAGGATCGGGTACATTGAGGTGACTATAGTTCACAACGCCAGTGAGAACGATGGCGACAAGTATATAAAGCACGGTCGAAATGGCGAGTGATCCTAAAATTCCGATCGGGAGATCTTTTTGGGGATTTTTACATTCCTGGGCGGCCGTCGACACCGCGTCGAACCCGATGTAGGCGAAAAATATTACGGCGGCGGCTCGGAATACACCGCTGACACCAAATTCGCCGAAAACGCCCGTGTTGGCCGGAATAAACGGTGAAAAATTGGTGACGTCAATATGTGAGATCCCAAACAGTATAAACAGGGCGATTACGGTGAGTTTGAGCGCGACAATAATGCTATTCACTCGAACGGATTCTTTGACTCCGATATAAAGAAGGAAGGATATCAACCCAATAATGCCCATCGCCGGTACGTTGAGTAGGCTACCTGTGGCATGCCACCCACCGGATGCAGAATAGGATAGGGGGGCTTGAGAGAGTCGAGCTGGGATATGAATTCCGAAATCGGCTAAAAAACTAACGACGTATCCCGACCATCCGACGGCTACGGTGGCAGAAGCAAATAAATATTCTAGTATTAAATCCCACCCGATGATCCATGCGACGGTTTTACCCAACGTGGCTAATGCGTAGGTGTATGCACTGCCGGCTTTTGGAATCATGGACGCAAATTCTGCGTAACACAGGCCAGCTAACAAACAGATTACGGCGGCGACGACAAATGATAGTGAAATTGCTGGACCGGCGAATTGGGCAGCGGCAGTTCCTGTGAGTACGAATATTCCGGCTCCGATAATGGCTCCGATCCCTAAATTAATTAAATTTCCTCGTCCCAGAACCCGGTTTAATTGATTTTCCTTCACGATAAACTCCCTTACAAAAATAAATGGAACCGACAGATTACGGGGTTAAAATTAGATTTTTTACCGAATCTAATTCTAATCCTGCCGCAACCGCTGAAATTTTTGAGATAACGGATATTAAACGTTTTTGATGGTTTGGCATAGGGCTGAAATCCGAAGTCCATGGGAAAGGGGTCAACGACATCCCAATTGAATTTAAGTTGTCCCGGCTGCTTTTCATGGAGTGGGATCGATAAAAGCCGCCCACGATGGTATGTCCGAGTTGATAAATGCAGGGTTCGGCGATGGTGTTATTGACGATTGTCTCGCTGGGAATACCTTCTTGTAGAATAAAGCGGTGGATCGGAAGGCTACCCTTGCCTTTGGTGAGTTTAGTTTTGTGCTTTCGATTGAGGGTTAATATGTCGGTTGGACTTTCGATCGGTAATACACCCATGCCATAGGTACCCGAATCTGATTTCAAAAAAATTAAGGGTCGATCCGTCACGCCATAGTGATCGTACTTGGATTGAATGCGAGCGAGCAACCGACTGGCGGCCTCGGCTAATCGATTGCGATCGGATTCGGAGGTGATGGCGACTTCATCAACCGTTTCCTGATCACATAGGAATAGCCAAGGGTCAAATGAAAATCGTTCACCGGCCTCCGTTAATATTCGCTTAACCCATGAAAAATGTTCGGATTTATGCCGGCGATGCCAGCCTGCGAACGGGGAGGGTGCGATCGGAATATTGAGAACGTTAAAAACCGTTGGAATTCCAGAGCTGAGGTCATTATTCAACAGCGCAATATCGTATTGTACTCGAGTCGATTGAATCTGACCGATGACTCGGTGAAGGCAATTTAGGGTAAGGTCGTTATTAAGGGCTGTTTTGAGTGTAATGCCGTTTGATTTTCCACAAAAGCCAGGATCGTCATCGAGAAAGGTGGCGATTGTGACTTCGAACCCCGCGTCGCGGAGGAACTGATTGAGCATGTAGACGTTTTCGAGGTACCACAGATTACGGGTGTGTTCTTCCGGGACGAGCAGAATACGTTGCGTGTTTGGAAATTGTCGTAAAATTTCTCTCCGAAACGACTCGACGACCCGCGGATGGTCATCGGGATGAATGTTGTTGAACCCCGCCGGGAATAGGTTCGCGTCGACGGCCGCCGCTTTGACGTGTGACAGCCGGACATCGATCGATGAGTAAATTGACGGCATGACATGAGCATACGTCGCATCAATCCAGTCAAGTACGGCATCAAGAGGAATGTGGGAAAGTAAGGATGGCAACATGGGGCGGTACTTTACTATACTAAGGGGATGCAACGGAAGGGACTCTGGATCTGGTGTTACATCGGGATAGTCGGGTGTGTGTTCGGGTATCCGGCAACTGTTTTTTCGTCGATTCAACGAATATTTTTAAAATACAACGGCAACGTCGAAGCGCGGGTGTGGACGGATCCGGGGCAGGGGCCCAGGCATCGGGTACCGGCCATCGTCTACGTGTATGATGAATTTTTAGACCGAGTAGGTGAACCCCGAGCCATTCAGGAAGGGTATTCCGTGAATCAGCATATCCTCGCGTTCTCGCGCTGGGATGTGGTCGTCATCGTTCCGATGGAACGTTACCGTCGATTAAATGCGGTTCAAGGCGCGATTCAATACGCTCGAAAAATGCCCGAAGTTGATCCCAATCGTATTCATATTGTGGGTATTTCGGAGGGGGCGGTGATCGGGTTAGCGGCGGCTCAGAGCACACGTGTACGCTCGGTGACTGCGATTACCCCGCTTGAAATTAATGACAAGGGGGTGTATTCCTACCTCCATTATGCATCCGGTCGATTACTGACTACGCCGATAATGCTAATGTCATCAGAGTACGACAAACATTGGGAAAAGTTGGACAATCGTCGATTACGGTGGTTCTTTAAAACCAATCGACAATTTGAACATCGAATTTATTTGCAGGATCGCGTGGGGTTTTGGGACCCGACCCGGTCGTTTATGTGGGATATTCGAAATTTTATCTACAGAAATGGAGGTGTCAGTATTCATGAGAGCACGAACCCACGCCAATCCTTTTAGTTTTCGAGAGGCGCTAGCCCCGATTGACCTGTCGACTGCTTTTGAATCTCCATCGCCGGTGGTTGATCTTGAAATAGGTACCGGAACCGGCTTGTTTTTACGTCACTATGCCTCGAGATTTCCGGATCGAAATATCATTGGGGTCGAGGTTCGAAAAAAAATGGCGGACCTTGTCGCCGATCGAGTGGCGTCCGACGGGTTGAAAAATGCCAAAATGGTGTACGGTACAGCCGAAAAATTGCTCGATGAAGCCCTAATCGGACAGGTGATCGATCGGGTATTCGTGTTTCACCCCGACCCATGGTTCAAGAAACGACACCACAACCGTCGGGTAATTCGCCGACAGTTTCTCGATCAACTGTCGGCCAAGATGGTCGGCGGGGGCCAACTGTATATTTCGACTGACGTAACGGAGTTATGGGAAGCCATGGTTGATACTTTATCGGAGGCCTCGTGGGTTCCGGTTCAAGACCCTGATTTTTGGGACACACTCTATACGACTCATTGGAAGTTGTATACGGAGTCGGATGCACGTCCCCAACATACTGGAATTTGGCGGATTCCGGGGACATTGAATCACTGATTTTAACGGGCGGCGCGGAATCTAAAGTGCATAGGTTTAATGTGATCCCGTCTTGGGTATTCTCACTCACTGTGGGGGGGGGCTTTACTTCTTTTTTCTTTTCAAATCATTAGTCTTCACGTTTTCTTTTCTTCATTTACCGTCAAGCATTCACTTCGAGACCCCCCCATGGTTACACGTGGAAGTACGCTTGATTCCCTGGGCCAGGTTTACTATAGTCTCCAACGGAGAGATGCCAGAGTGGCCGATCGGGCCGCACTCGAAATGCGGTGTAGTCAGCGATGATTACCGTGGGTTCGACTCCCACTCTCTCCGCCATCTCGATTTTTCCTAGGAACTGACATTCGGGTCGCTGGTATCGAACCAAACTCCCTCGGCGAATTAAACCGCGGTTATCGTCGTCGTCAGGAGGGCTGGTCTTAGGCTTGTTTTACAATAATTCGTCAGGGTCAGGGACGACGTGCTGCAGGTATCATCCATTACACTCCTTTTAGTATGTGGCACATCCAAATCAGGGGTAGACCATTTGAAAAATATGGGTCAAAATCCCGTCCACCTTCAAGCACAATCATTGAATTAGCCAGCCACATTCATTCGGGTAGACGGTGGTTGGGACAAATAAGGGAGACGATATGAAAAATGTTGAGTCGCAGGGCAGCGGTTGCCCAATCGTTCACGGTGGAAATATTACACAGCAGCATAATAGTAGCAGCCAAATGTGGTGGCCCTCGGCGCTCAATTTGGATATTCTTCATCAGCACGACACCAAAACACGGCCCCATTCCGACGGATCGTATCGTTCGCGGTTGAAGTCCCTCGATGTGACGAGTCTAAAGCGTGATTTGCGTGCATTAATGACTGCGAGTCAGCCTTGGTGGCCGGCGGATTGGGGGCACTACGGTGGACTGATGATTCGGTTGGCGTGGCATGCAGCGGGTACCTATCGAATTGCCGATGGGCGCGGGGGAGCAGGTACAGGAAATCAACGCTTTTCGCCACTCAATTCATGGCCGGATAACGGAAACTTGGATAAAGCACGGCGATTGTTGTGGCCGATCAAAAAAGCATATGGGAATGCCATCAGTTGGGCGGATTTAATGGTGCTGGCCGGAAATGTTGCCTATGAATCTATGGGGTTGACCACGTTCGGCTTTTCGTTTGGACGAGAGGATATTTGGCATCCCGAAAAAGATATATTTTGGGGTTCGGAAACCGAATGGCTGGCGAAAAGCGGGGGAGAGGGGAGTCGATACAGTGGCGATCGTGAACTTGAAAATCCGCTTGCCGCGGTGATGATGGGATTGATTTATGTCAATCCGGAAGGGGTGGATGGCCAACCCGACCCTTTGAAAACGGCGGCTGATATTCGGGTGACTTTTTCCCGAATGGCCATGAATGATGAGGAGACAGTTGCACTCATTGCCGGGGGGCATACCGTCGGCAAAGCCCATGGTAACGGTAATCCGAGTCGCCTTGGGCCGGCACCCGAAGGGGCGCCACTTCACGATCAGGGGTTGGGCTGGATCAACCCGACCGCCCTTGGAATTGGACGAGGTACCGTAACCAGTGGATTAGAGGGCGCTTGGACCCCCCATCCAACCCAATGGGATCATAGCTATTTTCGAGTGTTAATGGACTATGACTGGGAGCTTTCGAAGAGTCCCGCGGGGGCGTGGCAATGGATCCCCGTTGAAGTCCGCCCCGAGGATATGGTTCCTGATGTTGAGGATGCGTCACTCCGTACCCCGCCAATTATGACCGATGCCGACATGGCCCTGAAATTAGACCCTGGGTTTCGCGTAATTTCGGAACGATTTGCTACGGATGCACGCTATTTTGAATCGCAATTCTCCCGTGCATGGTTTAAGTTAACCCATCGGGATTTAGGGCCTAAATCCCGATATTTTGGCCCTGAAGTCCCATCAGAAGATTTGATTTGGCAGGACCCCATTTCGCCAGGAAATTCTGACTTTGATTTGGGCAAAGCGCGCCAGTTAATTCGTTCAGCCGGGTTATCTCTACGGGAATTGGTCGTGACGGCATGGGATAGCGCTCGAACCTTTAGGGGATCCGACTTTCGTGGGGGGGCCAATGGCGGTCGTATCCGGCTGGCGCCTCAGAATACTTGGATTGGCAATGAGCCCGATCAGTTGGGCCGGGTATTGGCGATTTATCAATCCATTGCCGCCGAAGTGGGTGCTAGTGTGGCGGATTTAATTGTACTCGGCGGTAATCTGGGCGTGGAACATGCGGCCAAAGAGGCAGGTGTTGACATCTCTATTCCATTTTTTCCAGGACGAGGCGACGCTCGTATTGAAGACACCGATATCGATTCATTTGCTGTTCTTGAACCAGTGGCGGATGGATTTCGAAATTGGCAAAAGACACATTACAGCGCCAAACCAGAAGAGCTGTTGTTAGATCGTGCTCAATTGATGGGGCTAAGTGCCTTGGAAATGACGGCGTTGGTGGGAGGAATGAGAGTTTTGGATGCCAATTATGGGGGGAGTAAAGACGGCGTGTTTACTCATCGGCCGGGGGTGTTGAGTACTGACTTTTTTGTAAACCTGACGGATATGGCGTATCGATGGGTTCCAACCGGTCGCAATAGTTATAATATTCTTGATCGAGTCAGTGAGTCGATTGTGTGGACGGCTACCCGGGTCGATTTAGTATTCGGTTCGAATTCGATATTACGGGCCTATTCGGAATATTACGCTCAGGATGATAACCATACACAATTCGTCCGTGATTTTGTTGCCGCATGGTCGAAGGTTATGAACGCGGATCGGTATGACTTGATGGGGTAGCATTGTCAGTTTGGAAAGGGGGGGGGATTAACATCCGGTAATAGGGTGGAAATTACACATCGTTAGTTTTAAAGTTCAAAAAAAGGGAATATTGCCTATTGCATTGGAGTTACTTTAAGGCGACATAGGGGGCCGATATGACTGAAAATTGGGGGGCTTACTCGGATTATTTTAAATCGGAATTTTTTAAAAATTTTGGTGCCACCGCGGCTCGCGTAAAAATTTCCGCTGAAGTCCATTCATTGTTCGAACCATCTACTTCGTATAAATGCATCATCGAAGCCGATCGAATACTAATTTCGTCGATAGGAAAACATCGTTTTTCCGCACGTTTTTCAGTGCGTGAAAATATTGGTTTTTTTAATGATAAGCCGAT
>RHAI01000060.1 GCA_010028705.1 bacterium | reverse complement strand
TCCTATACTGCCCCTAAACGATCGAGGGTCACCTAGGCCCTAAATCCCCGGATCTGGGGGATTTAGGGCTATCTTACTGGGGGCAAGCTCATATTGTTTTCAAGCAAGGGTTAAGGTTATGCAACAAGTTTTCTGTAAAAGTGATTTCATAGGGTCGGAAATTTAGGCTGAGAACAACCTCCTTCCAGTGGACCAATCATCGTTAAATTCGGTGAGAATAGCAGAGACCAAACGAAGGCAAGAGTCGCTATCAGGAAAAATTGTCCCAATTTTTAGTTCAATTTGATATTGTAGTTCAGATGAATTAGATTGGGACGAAAGGTGGATACGGTATGGAATTTAAGGATGCATTGGCAAAGGTCTTGGTGTTCGAGGGCGGATTCACCGATAATCCAAAAGATCCGGGTGGTGCTACGAATTATGGCATTACTCAAGCTGTGGCTAAGGCACATGGCTACACCGGTGATATGAAAACCATTCCCATGCAAACTGTCGAACTTATTTACCGCAAAGCATACTGGAATGCAATTCGCGCCGACGAATTACCACCGCAGGTTCGATACCCGGTGTTTGATGCGGCGGTGAATTCTGGTGTGACACAATCAATAAAGTGGTTGCAACGATCGGTAGGGGTGCTAGATGATGGAACGATTGGGAGCAAAACTGTGGCGGCAGTAAAATTGGCTGACCCCTTGAAAATCGTATGTGGGGTAATCGGACAACGCCTTGAATTTATGACTCGCCTTCCAACATGGGGCACATTTGGTGCGGGATGGACGCGACGAGTGTGTAGTATTTTGGGTGCTTAGTTCACCCTGGGAGTTGATCCGAAAAAAAAAAATGAAATTTTTCACGCAAAAAATACGAAAATAATATAAGGCCGTTATTTTGGCTGGGATATCCAGGTCCTGCGTCATCAGGGCCTAACGACTACCCTGGGGAGGGACCAATGATTTTTTTTCGTACTATTTCAACACCTGAGCCGTCGATTCAAGATGCTCATATTCGGCACGATAGTCCCGTTGCCAAGTTTAGTGTTTCGGCGTTTAGTTTATTTGGGGATCTCAGCGACGACGAGGAATCAACCTCAGTAGTCGCACCGAGTACCCCACCCAGAAGATTTAACTATAAACCTACTGACACCAGTGGGGTTTTGAAGACTCCAGATCGCGGAGAGGTCACATGCCGTGATTTTTTTACGCCTCCGAGGATTTCTACCGGTATAACGGAGCAACTTAATTTTTCAAAAATCGTACAGTCGTCGGCTGGTGCTCAAGTATTGCTGTTTTCAAACGCATTAAATCCAAGATCCGGAATAGCCTGTAAATCGGGTGTTAGTGTCCTGGAAGAAACTCGATTGCTAAGAAATATTCCGTCGTCACCGTTTATTACATCGGCGACGCCATTCCATCTTCTGAGCAGTGAATCAGTCTATAAAATTGAAGCCGCTTTTGGTTCTGAATCGTCGTCGAATGTGACACTATTACCCGATTCAATCGTTATGCCCCGCGCACGAGGCGATTTAAATCAGTTTAAATCTCAATTTGCTTCGTTTTTTGATGACCCGCAGGTGCCATCCGACCGAAAGCAGTTTGCCTTCTGGTCATTGTTAGCGATGATGTCGGAAGCGATTTTTGAGGTTAATTCGTCCAAATACATTCATCGAGATATCAAGCCGGCCAATTTTTTGTTATTCGAACGAATGACGATTTCCCTTACCGATTTTGGCGAAGCATCTCCGAAAAAGAAGGCTCACGATGATTTAGGATTCACGCCAGATTATGCACCTCCGGAATTTTATAGGTTGGAGGTCAAAGACAGGCTAGGTATTGAGGATTTTTCGATGAACTACTCGTCTGATATCTGGTCGTTGGGGGCATCGGTTCATGATATCGTGTTCGGATATCCATATTATAAAACGTCTGGGGATGAGTCGAGCGCGTCCCCTGACCAGTGGTTCCGGTCGGCCAGCTCGATGGCTGAATTACGCCGTCAGTTACTCGGTCGTACCGATCAGCGTTCTGATATTAAAGAGGGATTAGATTTTATTTTACAAGGCGCCCTACATGAGCAACCTAATGAACGAATTAAATTACTTGATATTTGTTTGCGGTGTGCTGACGAGTTAAGTCGATTTGATGCTACGACAATTAATTCCGTTAAAGAGATTATCAATGGGTTTACTTTGCCATAATGAATTGGCTGGCTAGGTTTATCTGGGCCCTGCTGACGCAGGGCTTGGATCGCTACACAACGGCGAGCTGCTGGGGTATTTCTGGTTCAAAATTCCCAATAGTTCGCTAACCGCCTGCGGTGTGTCACTCCAAATGCCTCGTATTATGCGATTTTCGCGATCTCAATTGCACTATTTTAACGATGCCGTTGGGGCGATTCCCACCGATAGGGGCGAATTGACGGAGTCAAGCGCAAGGAATCATGAGACCGACTTACGGAGAGAAGCGTAACGTACTCGAGCACGGTTCGCGGAAATATAGCGCCGCTAGGGTTTTGTCAGAAGCACCTATATGTACTTGTGAATCTTATGGACTCTAAAGAGTAGACGAGAGATCCGTATGTTCCCAAAAAGGGGGATTTTATTTGGTTAGTGTACTACGCGCCTATCCGGAGGTAATTTAGAAACCGTATGGATCGAATCGGATTACGTGATCCATTTCCACTGTCAATATAAGTGCGGACTAACTGGTCAAATTCTGTATCAATATTTTGGACGGGTTGGACGTTCAACAATTTGTAATCTAGTTCCGTTCGATATTGAGCAATATCAAGTAAATACCATTTTAAATCTCGGTGATGCTGGCGAAATGCCACACAGTGGCGTGACTGATCGGTTCCAAATATCACAATTAAATGGTCGAGTTCACTCCAATTTGGAGTGGGGTAGTTCCCGGGTTCAAATAATTCACTGCGGTGTTCAAGCATGCCCTGTTTAGATAGAAAATCACTCGATAATTCGCGACTCGAATCGTGGGTCTCATTGTGATGCTCTTGAATTACTGATACCTGAGAGGCCAGGTGTGTCAGTTGTCCGGTGACAAATAAATATGCATAGGCGAAACATTGTTTTGCAGGGTCTAGATGCGAGGTGGATTGATGTGGTGTGGATAGTATTTTTTTTTGCATGACCTTCGGATGATGGGTAGTAAAGTAATGAGATGATGACGGTGAATTTGGAGAAGTACAGATGAAATCTACTGATTTCACCAAACTCAATCGGATTGTTTTGTGGTTATTACCCCGAATTGTTACATATTTATTAGGTGACGGGTAGTCTTTTCGCTTTGGGGGGAGTAGGCCTATGGGGTCGTAGCCCTGTCGACTGAGGAGCGTTAAAAAATTAGATGAAATTTTTTTTTAAAAAAACCGATAATAGAGTATGGGGACTCATTAACATTTCTGGAGTTGGCATGAAGACAATTACATCGACCCAATTTTTATCATTTTTAGAATCGTTTGGCCTATCTCCCACTGATCAATCGGGTGGCATGGTTCCAGGGGGGATACAGTCGGTGGCTATTGATTTAACAGCTGATTTTATATCGCTGATAATCGATAACGGAATCCCGATCACGTGCTTACCGGGGGATTTGTTTCAGAAAACAGTGGTTGCCACTGAACGGTCTCTATGTGTTCGGCTGTTTCATTAATTTATATTTAAACGGTCCGTGCTGATTTGGATTTTTTCGCCCACGGTTCGAGAGTATCGGGAACCTCAATGCGTCCCTGGGTCGCTGAGGAATAGTGGCGGTTTTCTTTTTTTGAATCGGTTGTTAAACTAGCTCTAATGATTGATTACGCATTGGATACACCATGGGGTCGATGGGAGGTCCTCTTTGAATCTTCGGTGTGCAAGATTAAACGGATTATTGTTGCGCCTGGCAACCGTTTGAGTTATCAAAAACATTTTCGACGTTCCGAAACATGGGTTGTTGTTGAAGGTGTCGCGACGGTAACCTTGGACGGTAAGGTGACTGATTTTTTTCCTGGCGATGTTGTCAAAATTCCATGTGAGATGGCCCATCGAGTCGGAAATTTTGGCTCGGTTCAGTTGGTATTTATTGAAGTGCAACGTGGGGACTATTTTGGTGAAGATGACATTGTTCGCCTCGAGGATGATTACGGCCGGGCGTCATAATGGTTGTCGCAATTCTTGGCGCGGCAGGGATGCTGGGCGTCGACACAACAACCATTTTAAAACGCATTTCGACCGTGTATGCCGTCGATATTCAGGATATTGATATAACAAATGCAACGTCGATTCAAACGCTCGACGCAGTCGATTCATTATCAACGATAATTAATTGTGCCGCTTATACCCGAGTTGATGACGCCGAATCCAATTATGAACCCGCCTATCGGATAAACGCTGTCGGACCGGCCTTGCTAGCCGAGTATTGTCGTCGACGTAACCTACACCTAATTCATTTTTCGACTGATTATGTTTTTCCTGGATCAGGGGTAATACCCTACACGGAATCCGATTCGGTTGGTCCCTTGTCGGTGTATGGCACAACAAAATTAGAGGGAGAACGTTTAATTCAGGCGAGTGGTTGTCACTATAATATTATTCGACTGCAATGGCTTTACGGTGCCAATGGTCCCAATTTTATTGACACTATGACTCAGTTATTAACCACTAAAAACACCGTATCCGTCGTCAATGATCAATGGGGATCTCCCACCTGGACGATGGACGTGGCGAACGTTCTACAGCGGTTACTACTGTCGCCTATTCCATCCGGGATATATCACCTGGCCCCCAGTGGATTCGCGTCCTGGTACGATGTTGCGTGTGAAATTAAGAAACGCTTGAACCTGGCGGCCGAAATTGTTCCGGTTACATCCGATTATTATCCCCGTCCGGCGCAACGCCCGTTGAACTCTCGCTTAGATTGTTCCCTCCTACGATCGTTTGGGGTCGAGATTCCAGGTCTCTGGGACAGCCGCCTCGCGGAATACCTTAGCGGGACTTAGTCGTCGGCAATTCGTCCCCAGAGTACACGTGACGCAATTGTCAGACCAAAAAAGACCAACGCCATAATTACGTTTGTTTTAGGGTCGTGCGAGGCATAGTGAGATGCCATTGCAGACAGAGTGGTTATCGCAAATCCAGCATAGGCCCATTCTTTGAGTAGCTTTGATTTATTGGTGATAATAGCGATGATTCCAAGCGTTTTGAACGTTCCTAGAATTTTCATGAAATATAGCGGATACCCAAGATGTTGAGTCCCTGCTATCGCTTGAGGATTCATACTCAATGACATGTATGCCGACATCGCCATCATGGCCAAAAATGGGATGGTGATTACCCAGTATAAAAAAACATCTCGACGTGGAAAATTCATAGTAGACTCCTTGGAAATTTGTTCGGAAAGGATATCAAAGGCCAAATAGAATTAGCAAATTGGCCTTCTCGCGAAATGCTCCATCTGCCCCATTTTCGCTCTCCTCATGTCGCTCTGCACCACCACGTCGAGCGAGAAACGGCGCATCTGAATCATTAGGCAACATCGCTATTTCTGAAAACAAGCCATTTTGCAACAGGCCCAAATTGCATTCATTCATCGCGAGTGTAGCTCGATTGAACGCCTCGAATTAATCGGTATTTAGTGACAGTCCTTCGGGCGATGGGTATGCCACGTGAATTGAGTATCATTGCGATTTTTTGATCGCTGTATCCTGGGAATTCATTCAGAGCATCACCAATCGTTTGACTTAACTGTCTCGCAGTTAGCCCAAAATGATTTCTCGGACATAGGTGGCGTAAGCTAATCATTCCGTGAGGGGTTTGAATGTATTTTGAATTTACGAGTCGTGAAATGCTTGATGCTGATAGACCAACTTCGTTGCTGATAACATTTTGTTGAAGTGGAACTAAATAATTGGGACCCCGCCGTATGAATTCGATTTGTTTTTTTAATATGTAGGTAACGGTGTTTTCGAGCGATTGTCGACGATGTTGAATTAATTCGATAAGCTCGGTAACTTTTTTGATTTGTTCGGCGATATAGAGCCTGGTTTCATGATCGGTGTCGGGGTGGTTAGCGAGTTGTTGATACCGTTCTGAAATTCCAATTTGAACCCCCTGCGTTTCTTCCAAGTTGGTGATTGATAATGTGTCGTCGATAATATCGACCTCGAAGGAGGGAATAACTGGTTTAGATTCGATTGGTTTTGAGAACTTATGTCCAGGAAAAGGAGATAAATTATTTTTTATAAACCGACTGATCGCTTCAACCCCGTCGATATCTATTCCCATCGATTCCGATATTTTTTCAAAGTCTTCGCGTGCGTAATCATCTAAATGCTGGCTAACGAATTGCTTAAATACCTCCCGTAATCGGTCATTTTCAAAGTGGTGGGCTTCGATTTGGAGGAGTAAACATTCGGGCAAATTTCGTGCGCCGACCCCATCCGGTTCAAGGCCTTGTATTTTTCGTAATATCGCGAGCACCTTGCGTTCATCAACATCGAATTGGGCCATGATTCGGTGGCGAATTGATACAAAATCATTGATATAGCCTCGATCATCGATTGCTGAAATTAATTCGAACGCAATAGATTGATCACGCTCATTCCAACCTTCCATTTCAATTTGATGAATTAAATGTGTATGAAGTTGATCTGAATCACTCCGAGATCGTGCCGATTGGGCAATGTCTGTTGGATCGATGGTTGATAATAATGGTCGGTGGCCGTAGTGCGATAATCGATCAAACTGTACTATTTCAAGGGCAACATTTTCTTCAGCCTCGTGGGTAATTCGGTTAACGAGATCGGTATACCCCATGCCATACGCTTTAAGTGTTTGGATAATTTTGGGGCTTAATATTTGAGATAGCTTTAAGGTCTGTTTGAGAGAAACGGTGGGCCGAAGTTTTAACATGCGCATCCAACTCGAATGGTGTTGAGTGGTACTTGAGAACCACAGAAATGTGCTGCCGCGGCAATCATGGCTGCGTTATCGGTACAATACTTAATGGGTGGCGCCATTACATTGATCGACGAAAATATCTCGGTCGCATTGTGTAATAACGTACGGTTTGCAGCTACCCCCCCAACGATGGCTACTGTGGCGGCCTGGGAGTGGTTCACGGCGACGGTAACTTTTCGTAATAGGGTGGAAATCACTGTTTGCTGAAATGCCGCACAAATATCATTTATGTCGGATTCAGTCAGAGGTGATTGCTGTTGAATGCAATTTGCAACGGCTGTTTTGAGACCTGAAAAGCTAAATTCTAGGGGTGAATGGCGAAGCGGTTCAGGTAACTTAAATCGTGTGGGTTGACCTAATTTGGCTCGGGATTCGATGGTGGGTCCGCCCGGGTAGGGAAGGCCTAAAAGGCGTGCCACTTTATCAAAGGCTTCACCGGCAGCATCATCCCGGGTTTCACTCAACAGTTTAACGGTCTGAATCGTATTGCCCGTCCATAGTTGGGTATGGCCGCCTGATACCACGAGGGCGACTAACGGGAATACGATGGGTTTCGGATTATCCAGGAAAATAGAGCAAATGTGACCGGTGATATGGTTGACTGGAATAATGGGTTTGTTAAGTGTCATTGCGAGTGTTTTCGCGACTGTAACGCCGATAATTAGTGACCCTTCTAGGCCTGGATTTGTCGTCACGGCAATGGCGTCTATCTCCGACCATGTTCGTCCTGCTTCGGCTAAGCATTTTGGTAACAGATAATGAACCGTTTCGGTATGCATTCTGGCGGCAAGTTCTGGAACGACACCCCCAAATCGCTGATGGGCTTTTATTTGAGATGAAACAACTAACGACTCCACCCATTGCCCATCGCGAACTATACTCACCGATGTGTCGTCACATGACGTTTCTATTGCTAGTATGCGCACTAACGCTCCCAAGGCGCCGAAATTTGTATTTCTTTACCTTTAATGTCGGTGAAAAAATCGCCCTCACGGAATACCATTTGGCCGTTTACAAATGTTGCAATCGGTAGGCCTTGAATTTTGTGCCCTTCAAATGCTGACCATCCGCATCGGCTGACCGTCGTATTGTTTTTAATGATACGCCGAGCCTTTAAATCAACAAGTACAAGGTCCGCATCAAAGCCTGTTTCAATTCGTCCTTTTCCACGAATTCCAAATAATTGGGCAGGGGCCTCGCTGGTCCATCGGCACACATCTTTGATGGTACATCTGTTCTGATTCACTAGGGTTAGTAGTAACGGCAGGGAGGTTTCTATTCCGGGCATACCCGATGGTGCTTTCCCAAACGCTTGCAGTTTTTCATCTAACGTATGGGGCGCATGATCAGTTGCGATACATTGAATCACACCGTTTTTTAATGCTCGCCATAAGCCGTCGGCGTGGCGTTTTGTCCGAATCGGTGGATTTATTTGAGCCAATGTTCCAAGTCGGTTATAGATTTCAGGGCCCCAGAGGAGTAAATGTTGGGGAGAAACTTCCGTAGTTATGAGACCCGTGTTTACTTCTTTTTCAAGGAACAAGGCTTCATCTAGGGTAGTGAGATGTAAGATATGCAATCGCCGATTAAATCGTTTGGCAAGGCTAACCGCCAGTTGTGTCGCTTTTAGTGCGGCGGCATCGTCTCGAATAAGCATATGGTCATTCGGGTCGGTCGACGATTCGTATTTTTTCTTATTGGCTTGCACCATTGCCTCATCTTCGGCATGAACCGCAATCAACCGTTTACCGTTGCTAAAAATTCGAGTTAGGTCCTCTTTTTTGTCGACCAACAGGGATCCCGTGGATGACCCCATAAATACCTTAATTCCTGGAATGTTGGGGCATTGGTTTAATTCGTCGATATTTTCAGTCGTTGCTCCGATGTAGAAATTATAATTTATTATCGATTTCTTTGACGCGATGAGCTTTTTTTGAGCCATGATTTCTTGGGTAGTCGTGGCTGGCGTAGTATTGGGCATGTCAAAAAAAGACGTGACGCCACCGGATGCACCCGCTTTGGATCCGGATTCAAAATCTTCTTTCCAATCGGCCCCTGGATCCCTCAGATGCACGTGAGGATCGATTACCCCGGGCATTAATGTCAGCCCGGGCTCATGAACGATCATTTCAGCATGGGGTGGGATATCCCATCCAATATCCACAATCTTTCCGTTTTTAATTAAAACGTCACCGGTAATTACTTTGTCGGGGGTTACAATTTCAATATCTTTGAATAGCAGGGAATCGATCATATTGTCCTCAGG
>RHAI01000059.1 GCA_010028705.1 bacterium | reverse complement strand
TAGATTGCTCCCAATACCATCGGGAATGTGGCCAGAATACCCAGTGCCAATTTGTATCGAATAATACTTTGCAACATTAAAAATTCACCCGGAAAACCAGACGTTAATGGTACCGCCATTGCGGATAACGTAATGAGAAACATGACGGCCGTAAAAAATCGGTGTTCCGCCACAATTCCACCCGTGATTTCATGTAATCGCGTGTGTCCAAATCGTCGTTTTAAAATAGCAACCGCCCACCATAGTCCAATTGATATAACCGTATGAGACACTGAAAATATTAGAGCTCCAGTAATTCCAAGAGTTGGCGAGGCAAACATAGCTGCAGCGACGGTGTTGATGTGGGACATTGATGCGAAGGCAATGACCCGTTTCAAGTTGCTTTGTCCAAACGCCGCCACCGCGCTGTAAATTGAGCCAAAAATACATACGCAAATGACCGGGGTAGCCAATGAAAACGATATGTCGGGGGCCAGAATCGTTACTAATCGATAGAGCCCGTACACTCCCAATTTAGAAAAAATTGCGGATAGTATTACACCTGTTGGGATGTTTGATTCAAGGTAAGTGCTTGCTTGCCAACTATGAAGAGGGAATACGGGAAGTTTGACAGCAAATGCGGCAAAAAAACCGCAAAAAACGACCAATTGTAGCCAGCCCGGTATGATGGTCGTCGATAGTATATTCCAGTCAGTGGTCCCGTAATGAAGGTACAGGGTGAGTATGGAACCCAGCATCATTAAGCTACCGACCAGCGTGTAAAGTAAAAATCGGGTTGCTGCCGACCGACGATTATCACCACCCCATCCAACAATCATCACCAACGAGGGGATCAGAGCGGCTTCCCATCCGACATAAAACCACAATGCAGTCGTTTCTATAAACGCAATATTTAGCCCCATTTGAGTCAAAAATATTAGGCTGTAAAACCGATTTTTAGAATGGGTCTCGGGTGGCGTCAACAATATGGCGGCCATGACGGTCACGGCGGTCAATGTGACAAACAAAAATGACACCGAGTCAATACTGCGAGGCCCACTCACATACTTCATATATACACAGACAAAATTTACGACAATTCCGAATAGTCCCAGTAGAGTTGCGACCGCTCGTGCCCGACTTTGGGGGAACAGAGCGATCACCATTGCCGATAGGAATGGGGTTCCAATTAAGTAATGTGCGGTGTCAATCATATGAATTTTCCTAAAACCGTCAATAAAATTAATGCTATTGCAACCACCATAAATAATACGACACTCCCAATTGAGCCAGTCTGCAGACGTACGATTCCCCAGCTCGCGACGCTGGCGATCTGAGCAAATCCGTTGAACGCTGCCGCTACTTGGCGTTCGAAATGAATGCTTAACATTCGGCTTAAGTAGAGGTACGGTTTTACAGCAAAGGTGTCATATAGAATCTCGAAAAATGACCAGACTCGTGGCGAATTCTCATGATCATGCAGCTGACGCTTCGCCCAAGCAAATCCCATGGGCGCGATTACCCCAATAATGACGAGAGAAGTAATGACGAGTTGAAGATGGCTGATTTCGATTCCTGGCGCTAAAAATAAGTTATGAGTTATCCATCCACCCACTACCGCCAAAAATCCCAGAATCGCAATGGGAATTTGCATGCTTAATGTACCCTCATGCGGAGTCACTGTAGACATTCGTGGGGTTCCTAAAAACACAAAATATAGTGTTCGAGATAGGTAGAATACGGTCAGACACGACAATATGATCAGTAAATATGAGATCCCTGCGTGGTGGGTAGCAACCTCTAAGATGGCATCTTTAGAGTAAAATCCAGAAAGCGGGGGGAGTCCCATCATGGCGAGAGCCCCAATTCCCATTGCTGTCGCCGTAAACGGCAGTGATTTCGCTAAGCCGCCCATGTTTCGGATATCTTGTTCACCGTGCAATGCATGGATGATATTTCCAGAACCCAAGAAGAGTAATGCCTTGAAAAAGGCGTGCATTAACATATGAAACAAAGCGAATTTTACCTGACCTAATCCAAGAGCAATTACCATTAGTCCTAATTGGCTGACCGTAGAATAGGCAAATATTTTTTTTAAGTCGAATTGAACAACGGCTGCGACACCACCGATAAATGCAGTGGCAATACCCATCCAAAGCAGATTAATTGCCGAATAAGGTGCGGCGTAAAACAGGACCGATAGACGACTGACGAGGTAGATTCCGGCGGTCACCATCGTCGCCGCGTGTATTAACGCGGATACGGGTGTTGGCCCTGCCATTGCATCAGGTAACCATGTGTACAGAGGAAACTGAGCACTCTTACCGGCAACGGCAATGATCAATCCCAAGGTCACAACAAATAAAATAGTAGGCTGAGTGAGTAAGTCGGGTAAATGGGCAATTATTTCGGAATAGTTCAAGGTGCTAATGGCGGCTAATAACACCCCCATCGCCACCATGAATCCAATATCTCCGATCCGATTCATGATGAACGCTTTGGATGCGGCTGCGATATTGGCTGGCGATGTATTCCAAAAACCAATGAGTAAATAGGAACAAAGTCCGACCCCTTCCCAGCCAATAAACGTTCCGATTAAGGAGTCGGACATTACCAGAAATAACATAAAAAATATAAACAAATTTAGATATGAAAAATATCGGTTCTTCTCTCGGTCATCGGCCATATATCCAATCGAATACATATGGACCAAAAATCCGACACCAGTGATCATCACCATCATTAATAACGTTAACTTGTCGGCCATAAGACCAAGCGAAAAACGGTAACCGGGTAGCGATAACCAGTTGATTAATTTCGCATTACATACCATGCCATCAAGTAATTTTGGGGAGATTATTAAACTAGTTATAAACGAGCCCAACACAGTCGCACAGGTTATCCAAATGACGATTCGGTGGGTAGTTCGCCTCAAGAGAGAGGCCAATAACCAGCCGGTCAATGGTAGAAAAAGTATCATGTATAAAAAAATTGAACTCATCGTATCAGTTACCATTTCATCGAAGAATAATTATCTAAATCAGTATCCCGTAAATGCTGGAATGCCATGACGATAATAGCAAGCCCTACGGCGACTTCGGCGGCCGCAATTAGCATAATGAACAGGACGAGAATTTGCGCAGACGGGTCCCTCGTTGTCAGGGATGATCCAATTATTCCGAGTAGACCCGCGTTTAACATGAGCTCAACACACATTAAGGCGACGATCGCATTCCGCCGGATAATAACTCCGATTAAACCGATAGAAAATAGGATCGATGAAAGTATGAGTATGTGGGTTGACGATATCATCGTGGTGTCACTGGTCGGCTTCCGGCAACTAATATGACGCCAATAGTTGCCGATAAAAATACGATTGTAGAAAGTTCGAAAACAGCGATGTACTGTGTAAACATCAATTTCCCAATAGCTTTTACAGTCAGTGATTGCCTGACGGCGTCCGATGGAGCGAACCGGTCGATTCGGGAAATTATAATTGTTGCAATAACACCGCTAGTAAGTATTGCCCCGAGTCGAATTCCTTTGTGACGTATCAGCGATTCTGGGAAATCAAGATTCATAAGCATGATAACAAACAAAAATAACACCATGATTGCTCCGGCATACACAATCATGTGCACAATAGCCAGAAACTGAGATTGAGTAAGAAGATAGATCCCACCGAGGCCATACAGGCAAACGATAAGTGAGATGATGCTGTAGATCGGTCGTCGGGACAGAACCATGATTACGGCACTTAAAATAGTAATGGCTGATAGACCCAGAAATATCATGGTTTTCCCTGCTGTTTGTAATAAAAATGACGTTTACTGATGTCAATTCGGTGGGTTAGTGGTTCGACGAGGCGATCTTTTCCCCATACGAAATCATCACGTCGAGCTGAGGCCGGTACAATTCGGTCAGTTAGAAAAATCGCTTGTTTGGGACAGGCTTCTTCACAAAGGCCACAAAAAATACACCGCAACATATTGATGTCGTACCGAGAGGCGTATTTTTCTTCACGATACATCGACTCTTCCCCATGAACGCGTTCGGCGGCATCCATCGTTATGGCTTCGGCTGGGCATGCAACGGCACACAATCCGCAGGCGGTGCATCGTTCGGCTCCAGTGTCGTCCCGTTTTAAAACATGTAACCCTCGAAAAACGGGAGAGAATTCACGGACTTGTTCCGGATATTTAATCGTCACTTTCTTTTTAAAAAAATGTCTGATCGTGATCCACATACCTCCCAATATGGCTGGGAGATACAGTTTTTCCAGAAACGTCATACGTTTGTTGGAGACACGCTTCGCTCGGTGAGTGAGGGATTTCATATGTCTAATTTAACACCAAAACGATGCCGGTGACTAAGAGATTTAATATGGCGAGGGGGATCAAACCATTCCATCCCAGACGCATGAGCTGATCGTAGCGGAATCGGGGGACGGTCCAACGCACCCACATGAATAGAAATATAAATCCAAATATTTTGGCAAATAGACAGGCTGTTCCCAATAAAACGCCGATATTTCCGGATACATTTAAAAAGGGCACATCGTACCCACCAAAATATAACGTCGATATGACGGCTGAGGCCACAAACATATTGATATATTCGGCGAATAAGTAAAAGCCAAGTTTCATACTACTATATTCCGTGTGATACCCTCCGATTAGTTCGGCTTCGCATTCGGGGAGATCAAATGGGGTCCGATTTGTTTCCGCAAATACGCATATCAAAAAAATTAAAAACCCTAAGGGTTGAAGTAGAATGTTCCAATGTGAGGCCGCTTGTGATTCTACGATCTTTGACAAACTCAACGTACCGGTTGTCATAACCAATGCAATTAACGCTAGACCCATGGCAATTTCATAGCTAATCATCTGTGATGACGCCCGGATGGCACTGAGTAGGGCGTACTTGTTGTTGGACGCCCATGCACCAAGGATAACTCCGTAAACGCCAAATGATACAACGGCGAAAATATATAGGATGCCAATATTTAAATCGGTGATCTGCAAGGATACTGGATGTCCACCGATAATTAATGATTTTCCCCAGGGAATGACGGCTCCACTCATGCACGACATTATCATTGCAATGGCGGGCCCTAACACAAATAAAATTTTGTCTGATGACGCCGGTATAAACTCTTCTTTGAAAAAGAATTTAAGTCCGTCGGCTAATGGTTGAAGGAGTCCAAAGGGGCCCGCACGATTGGGTCCAATTCGATCTTGAAAAAAGGCAGCAAATTTTCGTTCAGCTAGGGTGCTGTACATTGCAATCGATAAAGTGATGGCAAATATAACCAGCGATAAAATAGTTTTTTCGATTAAGAATAAGTAAATGCTCATGATGTGTAGTGATTTTGTGAAATGACCGATCGTTGATCGATCGGAGCCGGGCCTTCCACTTCCCAATGATGTAGTGATTTCGATTCGAATCGACACGTGTTACAAATAAATTCGGTGACTTCGCCCACAGCGTTTCGTCGACCAGTGATCCTTAAAACCTCGTGCCCCTTGAGCCACAGCACACCCTTTCCGCAGCAGGTCTCGCATTGTCGGTGTGCATACACTGGTTTTGTAAACCATACTCTGCTTTTAAACCTAAATGTTTTGTCAGTGAGGGCGCCGACCGGGCAAACGTCGATAAGGTTCCCCGAAAAATCGTTATCAATGGATTTTTCGATGTAGGTACCAATTTCAGATGCGTCCCCTCGATTTAATACGCCATGGTCTCGCCCGTCGGTGAGTTGGTCGGCGGCATAGACACATCGAAAACATAAAATGCATCGATTCATATGAAGTTGGATTAGATTTCCGAGTGATTTAGTCGGGTATCGTCGCCTGTCTTCGGTGTAGCGAGTCGTCTCGGCTCCGTGCTGAAACGTCAAGTTTTGAAGATCACATTCTCCAGCCTGATCACAGACGGGACAATCGAGCGGATGATTGATTAACAGAAGTTCAACTATTCCCTTTCTCGCTGAGATGACTTCAGGTGAACTATTGTTCTCTACTTTCATCCCATCCTCTACCAACGTTCGACATGCTGGAACTAGTTTAGGCATAGGTCGTGGGTTAGTTTCCGAAGTTTGCACCACTTTAACTAAACATGTTCGGCATTTCCCCCCCGATCCGTTGAGCCCACTGTGGTAACACATGGCCGGCGGGGCTGTATGTGGATCGATTTGTCGGGCAGCGTCCATTATTGTAGTCCCTTGGACAACCTCGACCTCGATTGAATCAATCGTTATTTTTGGCATGAGTGATTTCCTCGTATTTATAGGCGGCCGCGTTGGCGACGTGGTTCGGCGCAGTAACTTGATCCGGGTGACGAACATGAAATTCGAATTCGTGACGGAAGTGCCGAACCGCACTGGCGACTGGCCAAGCGGCTGCATCCCCCAACGCGCAGATTGTATTTCCTTCAATTTTTTTCGATACATCAACCAGTAAGTCAATATCCGCTTGAGTCCCATGGCCATGTTCGATTCGATGGAGTATTTTCTCCATCCAACCGGTGCCCTCTCGACAAGGGCTACATTGCCCACATGATTCATGGTGGTAAAATCGAGCAAGATTCCACGTGTTACGGACAATGCATGTGGTATCGTCCATTACAATAAATCCACCGGATCCCAACATGGTACCTGATGTAAATCCCCCGTCATTTAAAGATTCATAGGTCATTAACCGAGGTTGGCCTGATGCGGTTTTCAAGATGAGTTCAGCCGGTAAAATGGGAACCGATGATCCACCCGCAATGACGGCTTTGAGAGCCCGCCCGTTTTTAATTCCACCACAGTAGGATTCAGAATAAATGAACTCCTCCACAGGCAACCCTAGTTCAATTTCATAGACTCCAGGCCTATTGATATGACCGGAAGCTGAAATTAGTTTTGTGCCAGTACTTTTATCGACTCCAATTTTTGAATAGGCATCTCCCCCGTGGGTTACAATCCACGGTACAGCTGCGATAGATTCAACATTATTAATTACCGTTGGGCATCCATACAGACCTGAAACCGCGGGGAACGGCGGCTTAATTCGAGGATACCCTCGTTTTCCTTCCAACGATTCCAACAGTGCGCTCTCCTCCCCACAAATATAGGCGCCGGCACCAACGTGTATCGTTAAATCTAGTGAAAAATTTGAACCCAGAATATGGTTTCCCAAGTATCCAGCGGAGTATGCTTCACCGACGGCATGTTCCAAATGTTTAGCGACCCAGATTAATTCACCACGAACATAGATAAATGCATGACGTACCCCAAGGGCATAACTCGATACGATCATCCCCTCGATTAATCGATGGGGTATTTTTTCCATTAAGTAGCGATCTTTAAATGTCCCAGGCTCACTTTCGTCAGCATTACAGACGAGGTATCGAGGTTTATCCGATTTTCGGTCGAGAAAGGACCATTTCATACCCGTTGAAAAACCGGCACCACCTCGACCTCTTAACCCTGATTTCTTGACTTCCTCAACGATATCGAGTGGGGACATCGTTATGGCCTTTTCGATCGACTGATACCCGCCGTGAGCTCGGTATCCATTCAAATATCGAATCGATGGATCTTCGATTCCGTCGAGAAGTAGTTTAACCATTTGACTGTCCTTGGCATGAACGAAATAGTATCGAGTTCTCAGGATTTGGCTCGATATCAAGCCGTTCCCCGTGTTTTAATCGATCAATAATGTCGTCGATTTTTTGTTCAGTGAGGTTCTCAATATATCGTTCTCCCAGCTGCATCATTGGGGCCGTTCCGCACGATGCTAGGCATTCGACTTCCTTAACCGTAAATAATCCATCGGAGCTAATTTCGTTAATAGTTACCCCGATTTTTCGAGTAATGTAATCGATGATTGATTCAGCTCCGTTCAATGCGCATGGCCCAGTTCGACACACTTCGAGGACATATTTGCCGGTCGGCTGTTTGTGAAACATGGTGTAAAAGGACGCGACTTCGTAGACTTCGATGGGGCGCAGTGTTAGAAGCTGGGCGACATAGTCCATCGTCTCTGGGGATAAATACCCGCCAAATTCGGCTTGAGCCATGTGTAATAACGGTAATAATGCCGACTTTCGTTTATCCGCGGGATAGCGGCTTAGTAAACGATTTATGTTGGACAAAGTGGATTCCGAAAACGTTGGGTTCATTATGCGTCTAATTCTCCTGCAATAACGTTTAAACTACTCATTGTAATTACGGCATCTGATAACAAGGAACCGATTACCATTTCAGGAAATGCTTGGTAATACACAAAGCAGGGACGTCTAAAATGTAATCGGAACGGCGTTCGACCACCATCGCTAATGAGGTAAAAGCCGAGTTCTCCGTTGGCGCCTTCGACGCTGTGATAAACATCACCTACTGGGACGGGTATCTCTCCCATTACAATCTTGAAGTGATAAATCAGTGCCTCCATATACTCATAAACATCACTTTTTGGCGGCAGGTAAAATTCGGGTACATCCACATGATACGGACCCGCAGGTAATCGACGTAATGCTTGATCGATAATTCGTAAACTTTGCCACATTTCTTCATTGCGTACCATAAATCGATCGTATGTATCTCCGGACTCCCCGATAGGAATGTCGAAATCGAAGTCAGAGTACGACGAATAGGGTGTCAATGCCCGCACATCGTAATCTACTCCGGTTGCTCTTAAATTGGGGCCGGTGAACCCGTAGTTTAATGCACGCTCGGCTGAAATGGCTCCGACTCCAATTGTTCGGTCCATAAATATGCGATTCCGGTTAAATAGCGATTCAAATTCTTTCAATGCCGGTGGAAAAATATCAAGAAACTTTTGAATTTTTTGACGTGCAATATCACTAAAATCACGTTCGAATCCACCGATTCGGCCAATATTTGTGGTCAATCGTGTTCCGCATATTTCTTCATATATCTCGTAGATCAATTCTCGGTGTTGAAATAAATATAGAAATCCCGAAAATGCTCCGGAATCGACTCCAAGAATGGAGTTGCAAATCAAATGATCTGCAATTCGGGCAAGTTCCATTATTATCACGCGCATGTAATCAATTCGCTGTGACGTCTGAACGTTGAGCAACTTTTCAACGGTCAATTCCCATCCGATATTATTAATGGGGGATGAACAATAATTTAATCGATCTGTGATAGGGGTAATCTGATAATAGGGACGATGTTCGGCTAATTTTTCAAAGGCGCGATGAATGTAACCGATGGTGGGAACTGCGGAGACGATTCGTTCTCCATCGAGCTGGATGACATTTTGAAGAATTCCATGGGTTGCCGGGTGAGTGGGGCCAAGATTAACGGTAACTAAGTGGTCCGAATGTGTCATGTTAGCGTCCAAATGCCTCATCTTTTTTGTCGTCCCGGGTATCGTCTTCAAGGGGAAAATCTTTTCTCATTGGATAGGCCGTCATGTCATCAGAATTGAGTATTCTTGTTAAGTTGGGGTGGCCGATAAACTGGATACCATAGAAATCAAATGTTTCGCGCTCCATCCAATTGGCACCGGAATACAGCCCTGTTAACGATGGCACCTGTGGGTTTGAGTTGTCCCGTGCCACTGTTTTTAGCCGTATCCGATGATTTATTTGGAGATTGTGAACGTGTGCGATGACGTGATACTGGGCGTCGGATTCTGGGAAATGTGCGCCGCAAAGGTCGGTGAGTAACGAATATCCGTTGGCATGCAACAATTGAAATGTCTCAATCCACTCTTCGACCGAAATCAGTATTTCATCCATTCCGAACGTCGATCGACGAGACACTATGGGTAATTGGAGGGTATCAAGTAATTTGACCATCATTCGATACCGTATTTC
>RHAI01000058.1 GCA_010028705.1 bacterium | reverse complement strand
TTTTGGAGGCCGGTCCAACTCAGAGATTCGCAATGAATGTGCCGACCATGTTTCAGGACTTGACGCTAGCAGATTATTTCCTGAGGGCCAGATCCCCAGTTTAAAATTCAAGTCTCTAACCGATCTCAATCAATTTCTAACGGCAAACAACGCCGCTACAGTATCGGTAACCATTGCCCCAGATCCCGAATATAGCTTCTCTGGCCTAGTCAGGGGCGGCAAACTGGTTGACACGTGGCAGGGGAGTAGCAACGAGGGCCTCTATGAGATCCATTTCAACGGATCGGCTGATCCAACCGTCGTCAAAACGGGGAGTTGGGGTGAGGATGGATTAATTAGCCCGATCGAACCACCGCAGGTAGTCCGAGAGACACTTCCTGAATGGATGCGACCCCAACAGCAAATTATCGCCTATTAACCACCATGGAACGGTCCCAGGGTTCCGTGGTTCTGGGGCCGGCCGGCAGATCCCGATATCTGAATCGGCCTTTGTCCGATTTCAGCCGTTTATTTATGTCGGTCCTGCTAACGAAGCCAACACGCCTTAATATCCTCACGGATGGTCGGGGCTATCATTACAACCGATGAAGCCTTAACTTATGACGCTGATCACGACCGAGATATATTTTCTCCAGCCGGTACCCGTTCATTTAAACAATTCAGTAAATGGTGGACCGTTCTAAACCCGTTAACACACAGGGTCTAGAAATCTGATTTAGTCGCAATAACTCCTGATAAGAGGTGTACGTGTGCTGCCTGCGGCGCTTGTAAAGTGAGGCTGAGGCGTGCGGTTGGGTGGTGTGCCACGGTCAACAAAGTAGCAATAGGATATAGATAATGTCGCAACAAACGTCGGGTTAGCCGCAAGATCTGGCGATATTATCGCAATAGTTGACTCTTTCCTTTTGGACGGTTAGATCAATATAATTCGCAGATGAATTCCCCCGTGTTAATGACTGACCCCGACATCCGAAAGCTGCTTTCGGTGATCGATGACCCCCGTGATCAAGCGATGGTTGTGCTGGTGTTGAGTACCGGATTGTTCCTCGCTGAATTAATCGCCCTGGACGTCACGTCGGTGAACTTCGGCGATAAGACACTATCTATAGAAGGCAAGCGAAAGCGCACCGTTCCACTTACGGATTCCGCCATCACGGCGTTGAACGAATATCTCGAAGTCCGTCCCAAAACCCCGGAGATCGCATTGTTCGTCACCGAGCGCGGAATCCCCAAACGTCTGTCCGACCGAAGTATCGACCACGCAATCCGCACCGCATCAAAAGCCGCCGACCTCACCGTCAGTTACCACGACTTGCGAAACACCTTCATCGCACGGCTTCTCAAGAAAACGGACATCAAAGACGCCGCGAAGCGACTGGGCATCGACAGGGAAACGTTGGAACGGTTTCGTCCGATGTCCGACGTCCAAGTTCCGATGTCGTCAGAACAAGATCCATTGGATACACGATCGTCTCTTCGAAAACTCATCGATACCGTTAACCCACCAGACACCAGCACTGCATTTAATGACGTCGGACATCGGACGCAGGACGTCGGACAGGTTGCCACAGCAACCTTCGGTCGCGACCCCATCATCAAAAAAACTACCGACCTCGTCATGAATACCCAATCGGTGTTGTTCACCGGTCCCACCGGCATCGGAAAAACCCACCTCCTCAAAACGGTAGCAACGACCATTCCCAACGCCATGTTCATCGACTCGCCAGTTCCATTCAAAACCCTGTTACTCGAAATCGCCGAGGGTATTTGTCCCAGCACCACATTCACCCAACGCACTCCAAGTCCCGAAATTCTGGACACCATTTTGTCTGCCGAAATCCTGGTCCCACCGGTCATCATCATCGACAACCTCGACCGACTAAAAACCTCCGAAGAAGACGCGATCAAAACCATCATCGACCGTTTCCCCGTCATCGCCGCGATGGAAAAACTCCCCACACGCTTGAAAAGCGTCGGTTGGAAATTCAAAGAAATCGAACTCCCGCCCCTCGACAAAACCGCCGTTCAAGCGATGATCACCGTTTTCACCCAAGGCCACTCCATGAACCCAAAAGATTACAAACACCTCGAAACCAAAATCCTCAACCTCGCGAACGGAAACCCTCTCGCCGTGGTCGAGCTCATCAACCAACTTCCCGAATCCAAAAAAGTGACAGTGGAACACATCCGAAAAATCGACCATGAAGCCGGAATCGTTTACCGCGATTGGAGTTGGATGTTGATGGGACTGTGGATGCTGTTGGTCATTTCCAGGTTCGTCGCACTCGGAACCCATTCATTCGAGGGATACATTTTGGCGGGAATTGGAACGACGGTCTTCGTGTTCTTTAAATACTTAGTGAAACTAAAGCGAGGGTAAATGATGAATCAGTGTCTTGAAAAACCGTATTGTCATTCCCGTGAAAACGGGAATCGAGAAAAATTCAAAGCACACCGCCGCATTCGCGTATTCAGTTCGCCGAATTGCGGATGTTTTCTGGATCCCCGGATCAAGTCCGAGGATGACACAACCAAGTACAAGAGTGCGCCCGCGGCTGAGCGTAGCCGAATTTACTTCGGCGCAGCGTGTTTCATCTCAACGAGCAACGCGAATTGGAGTGAAACAAATCTAAAATGTTAGCCCCCACCCACGCCATTTACGGTCCGGCAATAGCCCTAATTTTACTCGCCGTCTTCGGAGTCGAAGCCAGCTTCCATTGGACAATCGTTTTTTGCGCAATTCTCGGTTCACTTGCACCGGATCTCGATTACCCAACATCCACCATTGGTCGTTTGGTTCCCTGGATCTCAAAACCCTTGGAACGCAAATTCGGCCACCGCTCCATTACCCACTCCGCCATCGGCACCGTGGTGGCCACAGCCGTTTTTGCATTAATAACCGGTCTCATCATTTCCGTTTCACAATGGGCACTAACCCACACAATCCCAACACAATTCATCCCACTGAGCCTCTCAATTCTAAAAATCACCCCAATCGAAATCGCCCGACTCACCGCCGCGTTCGCGATCGGCTACTCGTCCCACATCGTCCTCGACATGCTGACGCCACGCGGAGTGCAACTCCTCTGGCCCAATCCCAACCGCGACATTTGGTTCAAAAACTCCCTCCAGATCGAAACCGCCTCGAAGGGCGAAGTCCCCGTCGCGCTCCTTGGTCTCGTCCTTCTCGCACTGGCATTTCCACTTTCCCAATATGGCCCAATGACCGCCTTGCGATGGTTCCTTGCGACCCCGGAAGCGGCGATTGCCGAATACAAAAACAGCCCCACCGCCACATTCGTGGAATTCACGGGCACCTGGTCTGCGACGAAACAGCCGATCAAAGGCACCGCTGAAATCCTGGATGTCCAAAACAAACGGTTGGTTGTTGCATTGCGCAGTCCCAATCCCCAGCAAGCGTCGTCCGCGCCACTTCCGATTCCAGCCAATCGCCAAGGCGTTGGCCTTCATCTCCGTGGCTCCCACACAGCGAAACGAAACCCCAATGACCCCGGACTTCGGACCTCGGTCCATGAGTGACGCAACATCCTTTCACCTCACAGACAAAGCCGCGTCTCACACCGACTCGCCCATGACTCGAGTTTTTTCTCTTGCCGTTGTGACGCTGGCTAAACAAAGCTCATCTCCAAGTGATGCTTTAACCGCTTCCAATCTGGCAGGATAGAGCTTAAAACTTGATAAAATTTGGGACTATGATCACGATGAACCAGGTGGCAAAGTTCATGAGTGACGACATAATCAATCGACGCTTTTGATGTTTTGATCAAATTGGAGTTCAGCGTCAAAACCCCACGTTTCGATAAGCTTCCCCATCTCTTTTCCATTTTTCTAATTGAGATTTCAGGCTTTTCATAACCCAAGTTACTTACCTTCGGCCAACAGCGATCCAAACTCTCTTGAAATTGAACAATCGCCTTTTCCAAATACCATTGGTTCATTTGTTTTTCGATTTGTGTGGAGTCTTTAACGGTAGGCCCTGTCACATAAAAAAATGGACCCAAAAGTTTCACTGATGGCGTCAGATCCTCAACCAATTTTATTCGGTATCGTTTGCCCATATAAAAATGGGTTTCGCCATTAATAAACTGACGATGCACAGGCCTAGGCATAAATTGATCAAAATAATCCATCTGCTTCACGATCCATTTCGCACGACGAAATACTTTGCGGCGAATAACGTCCATATCTGAATACCTTGGTACCCTCACTACGATTGTCTTGTCTGGATTAACCGCAATCTCCATTGTTTTGCGGTCACTACGTATCACAGAAAATGGGATCGTTTTTTTTCTGTAAGCGATTGAGTCGTGATCACAATGACTCATCAAATCCATTAGCGTGTCCCCCGATGTTTGGTCACTTTCATAATTTTATCAATTACATCATCAACCTGCTCAAATGGGATCTCAATTCCCCGAGCCATTTTTAAGTCGTCATAAAAATAATCGTCGATATCGTTCAGTACTTGTTTTTGTGCATCCTCGTCATCCCAGAAAAGGACTTTGTAATGCGTTTTGAAAATATCTTGAATGGCCAAAGCCGTTTCAGCTGCGACAGATCTTTCGAGGACAGACTCCAAAATTCCAAAATAGGCGATAGCGTCATCATTTCCAGCTAGCCCGTCAGGAATGTTGTCGTGTACTTGCCCTGCCACCCGATTTCGGATGTCGACGACGGTTTTCAGATACTCAATATCCGTGATTCGTTTGGCATTAAAGTCTTCGATTGCGATTTGAATTAACCGTGAAAATTTCTCATAAAATGCAGGATCTTCATCCATTCTTTCGGTGATCACTTTTTTGGTCGCATGCGCAATTGTATCGGCAATCGCCCCTTTGGATTTTTGGGTGTAGATACCCTGAGACTCTTTGATCTGGTTAAACAAATCGTCATCAAAAATATTAACAGGCGGAATGATCTGACCCACTTCATTTGCCTGAATATGAGTGTCCAATAACTTTTTGATCTTAGGCTCATAATCTCGATAATCCACGGCATCCGCATACCGCAATTTTACGGCCTGCTTCAGCTTCATAAATCGTCGAAAATCATTCTTATATCTAGAAATAATGGCATCATCTGTTTCCTCCAAAAACTTTTGGGCTGACAATGCAATGCTGAGTGTTTTGCCGAATGCTGACAATCGATCATAAAAGTCATCTCTTAAATCCGCGTCAGCGAGTAGCCGTTCGTATTCTTCTTCATCATGAGACCGCTTCACGGGGTTAAATAAATCCCACAAATGCGAGTACAACCCGGGTAATTTATTGATTTCGCTGTTAATCGAGGTTAGGGTCCCCACCAAATCTAATTCATCGAACCCTTGCAGTGCACTATAGGATGTCAGGGCCTCACCTAGTTCTTGCAAAATATTGGCGTAATCCACGATAAACCCAAAGTCTTTCCCATCATGCAGTCGGTTGACCCGTGCGATCGCTTGCAGCAGTGTGTGTTCCTTTAACGTTCGGCACAAATAGAGGATCGTATTTGTAGGCGCATCAAATCCGGTTAATAGCTTATCCACCACAATCAAAATTTCCGGCTCGGCCCCATTTTTGAATTGGTTAACTAGCTCTCTATTGTACGCGTCCTCGCTACCATATCGCTTCATCATCTTATTCCAGAAGTTCACGACTTCATCGGTAGACTCGTCATCCGTATCCTCATAATTTTCGCGAACATCCGGTGGGGAAATCACCACGGCAGAGGTAACCAGTCCAATTTCATTTAAATAGTCATGATATTTCAACGCAGCCCGTTTATTAGGGGCTACCAACTGTGCCTTAAAAAGATGAGCTTCTTGCCATGTCGCTCGAAAATGCTCACTAATATCAAACGCGCGCATATAGATCACTTGGTCCGACTTGTTGAGCATTTCCGCTTTGGCGTATTTGCGCTTCAAGTCTGCTTTTTGATCTGAATTAAGGCCTTGAGTGTGTCTTTCAAACCATAAATCAATTGCGACTTGGTTTTGGGTCATCTCCACATGGCGCCCTTCATATAACAACGGAACAACCGCACCATCATCCACCGCCTGTCGGATCGAATAATACGGCTGAATCAGCGTTCCAAACTGTAAAAAGTTATTTTTTTCCGCTTTTAGCAGTGGGGTCCCCGTAAACCCGAGGTAACAGGCTTTGGGAAATAGTTGCCTCATCCGAGCGGCAAACGATCCAAATTGGGTTCGATGGCTTTCGTCGACCACTACAAAAACATCAGTAGAGTCGTTGTGGTATTTGCTAACGGTAAACGCCTTTTCAAATTTATGAATCAAGGTGGTAATAATCCCCGAACTACCTTCAGATACCAGTTCGAGTAGATTCCGACCGGAGGTTGCCCGTTTGGCTTCGACTCCGCAAGCGATAAACGTGTTGCCCAATTGTTTATCCAGATCATCCCGATCCGTGACCAATACAATTCTTGGAGTTGATATCCCAGGAGCCAACATAATATTTCGGGCCAACATCACCATGGTGAGCGACTTGCCGGACCCTTGGGTATGCCAAATCATTCCTCCTTGGCGCGCACCGGAATGATCGTAATTCTTAACACGATCCAACGTGGATTTGATGACGAAATATTGTTGATATCGGGCAATCTTTTTGACCCCACCATCAAAGACCGTGAATTTCCATATCAACTCCAGTAGGCGGTCTGGACGACATAATGAAAAAATAGATTGGTCCTGGACGGTGATCAGTCTCGGCTGTGGTGTTTTATCCAACTGATATCCCAGTGTTTTTGACATGTTCCCCACAAAACTCTCGGGAAGCACTGTACCCAAAATCGTTTGAAGCCGAGTATATTCAGCCTCACCCTCCGCCATATTGGGCTCTTTCCACACACTCCAAAATTTTGCAGCAGTACCGGTTGTCGCAACCATTGCTTCATTTTTATTAGTGGCCAGTAACAATTGCGTATAAACAAATAGTCGAGGGATATAGTCGTCAGTCTGATTTCGAACCGACTGGGATATGGCCTGATCGATCGGAATATCTGGGGATTTACACTCAATAACCCCCAGGGGTATTCCGTTTACAAAAAGGACAATATCGGGGCGAATGGTTTCGGTACTACGAGATCGTTCGACAGAAAATTCGACCGTTACATGGAATTGGTTGCGATCAGGATTCCGCCAATCGATGTAATTGAGGTTAAAACTTTTTGAATCCCCTTCGATGGTTTGTTCGAAGGATGTTCCGAGTGTGATGAGGTCGTAGATGACCTCGTTGGTGCGTAGCAATCCGTCATACCGAATATTTTTAAGTTTTTGGATTGCGGATTGGATGTTTTCTTCGCTAAATAGGTATTCAGATCCTTTGTGCTGGATGCGGTTAATGGCTTTGAGTTGGGTACGGAGTATGGATTCGAGGATGACGTTGGACGTGCGGTTTTGGCGTTCTGCGAGTGCCTCGGCCGGTGGGATGTAGGTGTAGCCGAGTTGGACCAATAGTTGGACTGCGGGGAGTTGGGAGATGGGGTTTTCTTGGGTGGGGAAGTTAGGCATTAAACGGGAAACCCCCTCTGTCCATTTTTTTAATATCCGATTCGATTTCCTCGACTGTGGGCAACGAGCCCTTAAGCTCTTCCGGAAGAACTTCGGTCAGATTAAATTCACTCACCCCCATCGGCTTACTAATATCTCTAAGCGCAAATTCTGCTTCGATTTTATTTTTGTCTCTGCAAAGCATGATCCCAATAGTCGGGTTATCATCATCTCCTTTTAACAAGGTATCTACAGCAGAGAGATAAAAGTTTAATTTACCTGCATATTCTGGATAAAATTTCGTATTTTTTAGCTCAATTACCACATAGCATTTCAATTTTGTGTGATAAAAAAGCAAATCCAGATAATAGTCGCTTTCGCCAATTTCCAAATGGTATTGTCGTCCAATAAAAGCGAATCCTTTGCCCAGCTCAAGTAGAAATTGGGTAATATGTGCAACGAGTTTATTTTCAATATCCCGTTCGTTATAAGGGGCTGTCATGGCTAAAAAGTCAAAAATGTATGGATCTTTAATCGTTTGCTGTGCGAGATCTGACAATGGATTTGGCAAGGCGTTCTTAAAATTGGTAATCGCCTGGCCCTTCCTATTGTATAAATCGGCTTTGATTTGCAATGCCAACACATCCCGCGTCCAACCGTTCTCGATACATTCATTTATATAAAAGAGCACCTGATTCGGGTTAGATAGTTTATCGAGCACTATTTTGATATGGCTCCAGGGCAATTTTATTCCGAGATCCGAAACAATTGTGGGTGGACCAACGGCTACCCCATTGGATTCCAATTGTGCCCCGGGCCGGGGCACAATTGGGTCTTGTTCGGGGAATGAACTAAAAAAGTTATAAAATTTCTTTGCATAATAGAGATTTCGACGAGAAAACCCCTGGACATCGGGAAATGCCGCCCGAAGATCCTTTGCCACTTGGTCAATTATTTTATCTCCCCAACGGGTCTCAATTAGTTTGTTGGAAATATCACGCCCGAGGTCCCAGTAAAACAAAATCAACTCACGATTTGCGGCCAAAGAAGCTCGGAGTTGGACTGAGCGTATTTTGTTTTTTAATTCCTGAAGCCAGGATATGTAGTCATCGTTATCAGGCAAAATTAGCATCTTGGACTCCTTTTTGAGCTTCTCTTAAAACCGGAAAAATCAGTCATAACCCACGGCCATTGTTAAACTGGACCAATAGGTGGACTGCGGCGAGTTGGGATATTGGGTTTTCTTGGGTGGGGAAGTTAGGCATTGGGGCTTCCCTTGTACAAAGCTTCGTCAATCCAGCAAACAGCTTTTCTAAATCCACCGCAAGTTCCAGATGATAGTGTTGCATATGACCGATCAAATATTGTTTTTAGTGTATTTTTTAAACCAACTTGATTTCGAATTTGCTCTGTAGACAAGCTCAAAATAGCTGAAAAAATGTAATTCAAGTCCTTATCTGATATTTCTTCATCGAGGTTAAGCGTGTCTGCTAAAATTTGATCTAAATAGGCTTTTTTTCGTTTATAAGCATCACTTTTTGTTGATATTAATGGAGCATGTAATTTCCCATTGCACAGACGATCTATAAGTTTATCTTTTGCTTTTGAGCGTGTAATAACTGTCTGAATAATCTCTATAGCCACAGCGTCACTAATTTTTGCTTTGTAAATGTAATAATAGACAGGCAGAAACGCAGTAGATTCATGACATATCTGCGTAATATAGTCCTTAGGATCTGGAACATCATCGGTACGCAAAAAACTCAAAATAATATCTTGTAACCTAATCCCTTTTGTTTTTATAACTTTTTTGGATGTGGCTAGTGAAGATATAGGCTCCACATTTCCAATTAATTTTAGAGTCGGCGTACCTTTTTTTTCTGAAAATTCGCCTTCTTTGATTATTGCTAATTGGCTTAATAAGGATTCATCAATTAGGAAAGATTTTGTACCAGCCCCGGTTATATGACCTTGCTTAAGATCTAAAAGACCTATGTTTTTAACTCCAATCTTGGAAATTGAAGAGATGTATTTCATCCAAAGCTGCTGTTCTTGATGCCGATTGCTATCAATGATTTTTTTTAGTTCAGGATATTTTATCCGACGAGAAACCCCTCGATATTTGTAATAAATATCACTTTCTTTTAAATCATTAGCCATGTTTTTTATGCAAACTACAGGTTTGTCATTCGACTCTTGAATATGTAGTAATCCAATATTTAATCCATTAATCTCATGTAATCGGTAGTCCCACGATATCTCTGGGGAAAAGTACTCATTTAACGATTCTGTAATTCTTTTTGGATCTATGCCTTCGAACATTTTCAAAGCCATATCCGATAACCCTACAATTTCATGGGGATG
>RHAI01000057.1 GCA_010028705.1 bacterium | reverse complement strand
TATGGCATCGGCCTGAATCGATTCGGCCGCAGCTTCCGCTAAATTGGCGACCATCAGACTGTGTTGATAGGTGCCTGGAGCCGTCATCATTAACCGTTTGAGCAACGGATGATTCAGGTTTGATAACTCGAGAAGCGTTTGCTGGGTCGTGACGCTAAACAATCCCTCTAAATAAGGCACCACCGCCAACGTCACCATCGAGGAAATGACTCCCGTGGCAAAGGACGCAATCATATTGGCGAGAAACCAAAACGGATCATTGATCTCTCGTACCAATCCAACCGTGAGAACCAGCACAATGTTGAATGCCCCAACGATGTAGCCTGATATCATCAATTCGCTACGACTAAAGCGTTTATAAATTGAAAATGTCGACACCGCCGCCGACAAAAACAAGAATACAAATACGTTAAAATCGCCCGACCACATCGATGTGACTAAAATCGCAATTGCCGTACATACCAATAGGGAAATATTGGTGGTCACCAGCAGGGACACCAGCATGGCCGCCATCGGAATCGGAATCAAAAAATACGAGTTAATCAATCCGTCAAACAATTCCACTCCCATCAGAATCCGAGCGATTGCAACCACGGAAAAAATCACAAAATACAACAAACCAAAATATTTCACTTGTCCGTGATTTCGCCGATTGAAATGATATATAAATCGCTCAATTAAGAGCAAAATCAACGCCGCCATCATACCCAAACCGGTCAGCTTAAATAGGTTCATTTGCCGACCATACATATTGAGCGCCTTCAGTGCTTCAATGTTATCCGAGGTCACCACGGACCCTTTATAGAAAATAGGTTCCCCCTGCTTCAATTCGGATGTGACTGGTTTAATCGTATTTAATTCCCGAAGTTGAGCTTTTCGGGTCATCGATTCGCTATACACCAGATTCGGCTTGACCACATGACCGATAATGGCACTGAGCATGGCGGCATCATCCGGACTGATGGAGGCATCGTGAAGGTGAGTACGCACTCGCAGAGTTACCTCGCTTGGATTCACTTCCCGAAATCCTTCTAGCAGCATCGCTTCTGTTGTCGTAACCGTTAATTTTTCAAGTCGATTCAGCGCATCCGGAGATAATTTTTCAAGGTATCGAATCTGGGACCCGGTCAAAAACCGAAGGGAATCCGGAATGCGATTTCCTCCCAGCGCGTGACCATCCAATCGGCGCAAATCGGTGAACATGTTTACGACTTGAGATAACACCCCTTTATTTAAATCCCGGTCCACCGCGTAGACGCGATCGACCAAGGCAACGCGCCGCCGCCGCAGATCCTCCGTATCTCGACGGTCACTGGCGGTTTGAAACGTAATAAATCGCGGGGAGACAACCGTCATCGGAGCGACATCTCCAACGTTCAGATCAATATTATTTGGAATATACGGGGAAAAAAGCAGCAGAGTGAGTATAACCAACCCCACGATGACCAAACTCACATTAATTTGGCGTCTAAAAATTCGATTAACCCATTTGGATTGAATAGTCATAATGTAGTCGTTTAAACCAAGTCATTTGTCGTTTTGAAAATTGCCGCGTATGAACCGCAATCGCCGAATGAAGCGAATCAAGATCGCGAAGTGTACCATTAAGATACTCCACTGTCTCTCGATAACCAATGGACTTCATCGATGGCAAGTCCGCCGAATACCCACGGTGGAGTAACGCCTCCACCTCATCGACAAGACCCGACTCAATCATTACACCCACTCGACGAAAAATGTTCTGCCAAATGACATCTCGATCAGCCGTCAAACCAATAACCACACAATCCGATCGCCGGTGGGCATCGCCTTGCCGAATTGCGCGCAATGGGCCGCCTGTCGCTTGGATCAATTCAATCGCTCGAACCACACGGCTAGAGTGATGGGGATGAATATCAGCCGCCGATTCCGGATCCAAGTCCCGTAAGACCGTCCACATCGATTCAGAGCCACACTCCAATAATTGGCGATTTAATTCGTGACGCCGAACGGGATCAACAGGCACCGATGGCATCACATAGCGATGTAATAGGGCATGGACATACAAACCGGTCCCCCCACAAATAATTAAGGGGGCCCCACCCGATTTGGCCACCCCGATGTGCGATTCGGCGTCCTCGACAAATCGACCCACACTGTAGCTCTGATCCGGATCACAGACATCAATTCCATAATGCGTAATTTCATGTCGAATCGACCGATCAACTTTGGCGGTACCAATATCCATGTATCGGTACACTTGCATCGAGTCCGCTGACAAAATTTCGCCCCCAACGATTCTCGCCAGATCGATCGAGAACGCTGTTTTACCAATCGCCGTGGGGCCAACTATGACAGCCACGCGATGGTGTCGGACAGACTCAATTATTTCAGGGGATATCAGTACTGCCATAGAAGTTCCAGCAAACCCTGGCGACCAAAGGGACCAAATGGCAAATGCCCTCGGCCCGGAAGCGTTACGAGTCGACACTTGCAGTCAGCCGCCAGTCTCTGTATCGGACCAATCGGCGCAATTTCATCGCACTCACCATGAATAAACGTTCCCGGAAATATCCGACGATCCTGCCAATGATTGACGGCTAAATATCGTAATCCGCGACGTAAGGACTCCATATCCCAGCCGACCTGAGACACCGCATCCAAGGTCCACTGGCGATCCCGCCGATCGCCAAGAGCCGCACATAAAAATCCACGAACAGCCGCGTCGACACTTCGGGTAAGGCGGAATTCCAACCCGCCTAGTTCATCAATGGCAAACCCGGTATTAGCGCCTATTCCGCACCACGGCACCTGCCACCGCTCCGCCAAGCGCATGGCCATATCCGCTCCAATCGATACGCCAACAACCTGCTGAACTCGTATGGCCCCACCGCCAACGATCGTCACAACCTCCTCAACTAGCGATTCCGGATTAAAGGGTGTAACGACCACCCCACTCCGATGCTCAGTCAGGCAATCCACCAGCTTCGGACCCGTCGCCCATCCGGCAATTACCACGATAAACGGAGACTCGGCATCCCCAAACCAATCGAACCGATTATCGGTCATCGCGACTTTAACCAAGTCTCCAAACGCGCGATATCTTCGTCCGGAATGAGGACTGACAACGAACATCGAATGCGACACTGATTCGGAGGAACCGTCGGCGGTTTAATCACCGGTGCCCAATAGCCCAACGATTTCAATTCATTCGAAAGGGTCATCGTCGCGCCTAAATCTCCCCCCATAATAGGCCCAATATGCGACGGAAACCCAAGACGCTTGGCCAATAACTGAAGGCGCTGCCGGCAACCGTCCAACTCCGGCATCGCCGTGAGAACACCCATCGCCCACGCCACAGCATTATCGGGCAGTGCCGTCGAATAAATAAATGGGCGAGCCGCCGACGTGAGGAGTGAGATTAATGGGCCTGATCCCCCCACAATGCCGCCAATTCCACCCCATGCTTTACCTAATCCGCTCACCCAAATATCAACCGCCGCCTGTACGTCGAGCTCGGCCACACATCCTCGACCCTGAGGCCCAAACACGCCCAAGGCATGGGATTCATCCACCATTAATCCCACCCCATACTCCGTTGCAATTTCGGCCAACTCGACCAGGGGCGCCCGATCTCCATCCATACTAAACACCGACTCGGTCACGATCAGAATGGTATCCACCGAATCTCGATTTTCGGCCACCAATCGTCGACAGTGTTCAGGGTCGTTATGATCAAATCGCGCCCATTTTGCACCCGAAAGTCGAATCCCGTCCCAAATCGATGCGTGAACCAAGCGATCCACCAAAATAAGATCCGATGGTCCAAATAGAGTCGATATCACAGCCAAATTTGCATGGTAACCGGAATTCAACAACAGCGCCGATTCGACCCCAAGCCACGAGGAGAATTGAGATTCGAAGGTGCCCGTCTGGGGACGATTCCCCCCCAATAATCGGCTACCAGTCGCGCCGGTGAAGGGATTCGCCGTCCCAATATTCGAACGCGAAAGTCCTAAATAGTCATTGCTCGACAGATCGACCAAGACAGCCCCATCGACTCCCACCCGGCCACTCGGAAGGCGATCGGTGGCAACAAGGGTTCGGAAACGCCCCGATCGAACGAGAGACTCTAGCTTTGCCTCGATTTTATTGACCAGGGGCCGTGATAGGGGGCGCAACTTTATTTAGAGTGACAATCTGACGAACCGACGGACGATACACATTTTCTTTGTTATCCCACGTTAATCCAATTTGAACCACGGTAATTGCGACATCCGATTCGAAGGTCATCCGTTGAAAATTGGGTTGATCATACACCGACACCAACCGCCCCCACTCATACTGAACAACATTGCCTAAATTAAACTGTCTAAACGGCTCATCAGCGTAAATTGGAAGCGTCATTAGACCGAAAATAAGGGCCCGTCCTATCCATCGATTCATAATCGTATCCGTCCTTCAGCTATTAAATATGTGGCCCCACTCAATGTCACCCGACCTCCAGATGCCGCGGCCCGAACGATACCCCCTCGGGGACTCAATTGATAGCCAATAATGTGATTAACGCCCAACCGACGTTGCCAATAGGGCGCTAACGCGCAATGGGCCGATCCGGTAACCGGATCTTCATTAATACCACATTTTGGAGCAAAGAACCGAGACACACAATCGTACTCATGATCTCCAGGGGCCGTGATAATGACCCCTCGTTGGGTAATGGACACCAGATCTTTACCGTCATCCGAAAAATCAGCTACCCACTGCCGATGGGGGCCAACCACCAGTAAATCCTCACCCGCGACGAACATCTCAAGTCCATCTCCCCAATGACACGATGCCACACGCTCCGGATCAGCGGGGTATAGTTGGGTTTCAGGAAAATCAAGCGATATGTCACCATCCGGGGATTGGACCGCCGATAAACACCCACTCCGGGTATGAAACTCCCACCGCGATCCAGGGCAGCGTCGGGACAGAAAGGATGCCGCCGCTAACGTCGCATGACCACATAGGTTTACCTCAGTAGTTGGCGAAAACCACCTCAAGGTCCATTCATCGGGAACATTCCGTTGCCATAAAAACGCAGTTTCAGACAGATTGAATTCCGCCGCAATCAGCTGCAAGTCGCGATCAGTGACACGGTCTGCTTGCGAGGAATCGACCATAATAACAGCCGCTGGATTCCCAGAAAACGGGCCAATTGCAAATGCATCAATCAATTCGTAATTGGCCGTTAACGGGGAATCAAAAGGTTTGACCAAAACTAAAATGTACCATGGAGGTCGACTCATCGTTGATTCCCCAATCCAAACGGACGGGTCCCAACATCGGAATATTAAATCGGATACCAATCCCCTTTCCCATTCGGGCTTTAGCAATATTGAAAATGCTCCCGGACGTGCTATACCCGACGTCGGCGAAGAGAACCACCGTAAATGTGTCATTCAGTAAATAACGATATTCAAGGGAGGTTAATACCTGCTTACTACCGATGGAAAACGGATAGTAATCATTCCATCCCCGAACCGTATTGGCCCCCCCGACCCGATAATATTCGCGAAGAAACAGATCTTGATCATCAATTTGTGGACTACTCAAATAGCCAACGGCCAATCGAGTGGCAATGGTCTGCTGATCGGCGACCTTCGTAAAATTCCGAATATCGACATCCACCCGCGTAATATCCAACCCACCCGAATCATATTTGATCGACTTCTCGATACGAAAGGTGTAAAACGCCCCATTTAGCGGATTAAATCGTACGTCTCGCGTGTCATATACTAAGCCTAATGCATAACTTGTCAGCGTGTAGGATTTATTCACATCTTTTAAACGGACCGATTCATATTTCACCGTATGGGTCGAATAGAATTCGTATGAAAACGGCCAACCAATTTCGACGTCGGTTCCAAAACTGTTTTCATTTCGATAGCCGACACTACTACTACCCGCTAGAAACTGATCCACCTGACCATCCCGTAACCAGGTCCGAACCGTGAACGATTTTCGGTCATCCCACATCCACGGATTCGAATATTTTAATTCGTAAGTGGAGGAGCGTCCAAACTGAGTTTTGGCGCTTACTAATTGGCCCGTTCCAAACAAATTGTCCCAAAAAATATTACTAAAAAAACTAAATCCAGCGGTGGGGCTAAATCCTGCCCCAAGGGCAAATGTTCCTGACGATTCTTTTTCGTCAACCACCCACGTCAGTTCCATTGTATTTGGGCTCACTCCCGGTCGGATTTCAGGATTCAAACCCGTAAAATATCCCAGGTTAAAAATTCGCTGATAATCCTGCTGCAGTGTCGCGCGACGGACCGGCATTCCGGGTTTACTCACCATCTCTCGAATAATGACATAGTCTTTCGTTTTTGTGTTACCCGTTACCGACACGGATTCCAACACTCCCTCCGAAATATGGAACACGAGGTCTCCAAGACGCCCATCCGGAATATCAAAGGACATCACTTTAGCCTGATCATACCCAGCGTCGGCATAGGCTTTCTCGATGAGCTTTAGGTCCTTGCGAATCTGGACTAAATTAACAATATCATTCGGCTGACTGCCAATTTTGGGTCCCAAATCCCCGTCCTTAAACACCGTGCCACCCTGAAACACCACGTGATCAATCGTTGGATTTTCAGTCACGATTAACGTCAAGACTTTACCTCTCGGCTCACGTCGAAATCGTGTTGAGATATCTTTAAAAATGCCCAAGGATTGCAAATTACGAACAGCGCGACTAATCCGGTTGGGATTGGGCTCGTCGCCAATACGAATCATTGATGCATCGATCACAAACTGAGATGCCACGCGATTATTACCTGACACCTCAATCGCAACAATAGCATCCGTTGACGACACCACGGCTAACGACATGTTATTCGGGGTCGCAATCGGCAACACATCAGCCACCGACTCAAGCACCGTCTTGAGGGTGACCGGCTTTCGTTGTTTACCCAGCGCCTTTGGCGCACCAAAAAGGGCGGAAGTTAGGCTGAGGCCAATGAGTAATAGACTGACCGCTTTATTGGATCGCACTTAACAACAGGGTCGTCACCAAAAATAACGCCGCGACGATAGACGTAAAGACGTTTAACCCCGATTCAAGGCCCCGTTGAGAACTGAATAGTTTAGCTTGGCCGCCAATACCACCCAACCCCTCGCCTTTTGCGGAATGAAGGAGAACCAAAACAATGAGTAACAGTGAGGAAATGATTGCAATAGTCAATAAAAAAGCATGCATGATGTTACCCGAAGAGATGTGTATACATAAATTGGTGGGCGGTGTAGGGCTCGAACCTACGACCACATGCTTGTAAGGCATGTGCTCTACCAACTGAGCTAACCGCCCGGAATGGATCGGGCGTCAATCTTAACATCCCTAAAAACTAAACCGCAACGGGGAATTTTATAAATGGATGAGGGTCATAGCCATCGATCCGAATATCGTCGAAGTGAACATCGAACACCGACTTTGGCGGGACGTGGAGTTTCGGCAATGGTTTGGGTGATCGATCCAGCTGCACTCGCAATCCCTCCACATGATTAGTGTAGATATGGGCATCCCCAAGCGTATGGACGAAGTATCGGGGGGTCAGATGGCAGTCCTGGGCCACCATGGTCAATAACAGGGCGTAGCTGGCGATATTAAACGGCACCCCCACGGCGATATCTGCCGAACGTTGATACAGCTGAAGATCCAAGCACCCATTGGACACCGCAAACTGAAAAAATGAGTGACAGGGCGGAAGGGCCATCTGATCCAAATCACTTGGGTTCCACGCCGAGACAATAATACGACGAGAATCGGGGGTAGTCTTGATCATATGTATTGCATTAGCCAATTGATCAATATGTCGTTTCTCATAGGAATCGGAGGTGCCGGGGATTGGCACAAACTGATTCCAATGTCGCCATTGATACCCATAGATAGGGCCCAAATTTCCATCGTCATCCGCCCAAGCGTTCCAAATTTTTGAATGCGGCATTAGGCCATCATGAATATTGGTTGCCCCTTTGATAAACCAAAGCAACTCACGGATGACGCTGTCGAGAATGATTTTTTTGGTGGTCACCAACGGAAATCCATCCCGGAGATCGAACCGCATCTGATACCCAAACATTGACCGAGTTCCGGTCCCGGTGCGATCGGTCTTAACCTCACCGTTAGCGAGGACATCACGAACTAAATCCAGATATTGCTTCATGAAATTATGATACTGAGGAGCCCATCGAGTTTCAAGGCGGCCGTTAAAGTGCGAGATTAACCCTTGCTAATTTAATATTATCAGGAACTCCTCGTTGAGATTCGGGGCAAAGCCCTCAAAAATTTCCGTCCTCATCGCCGAACGAGCGTTATACTCAGCGGTCGACCCGGAGTCAAGGTCACCATGGGCGCGGGTCGGATCGTCGACTGGGCCGGAAAAATATCAAACTGCCGCACCACGGCATGAATAATGGTGGCCAACTCAATCAATGCCATCTGTTGCCCGATACACACTCGCGGACCGCCCCCAAAGGGTAGATACATCATTTTGTCCGCCAACGGTGTCATAAACCGCTCCGGTTTAAAGTCATTGGGATCGGACCAATAGTCCGGAATACGGTGCAACGCGTAGACATCCACGATCACGTTGGACCCTTTCGGAATATCATAGCGGCCAATCCCTAGGTCAGCGGTCGCTTGGCGCCCCATCATCCAGGCGGGGGGATACAGTCGGAGTGCCTCCTGAATGACCGCGAACAACAAGGGGAGCTGGTGTCGCCACGATTTAAATGTAGCGGGATCCAACCCGTGGGCATTAATTTCATCGCGCAATTGGGCCTGAATGGTCGGATGGTTAGCCAGAAGTGCCAACACACACATAATGGCATTGGCCGTGGTTTCATAGCCAGCAATTAAAAACGTAATTAATTCATCCCGTTTCTCACGATTGGAGAGTCCCGGGTGGTTCAAAAACACGTCCAATAACGAACCGGGTTCCGGTGCGGGATTGGCCAAATGACGATCAATCTCACCATCCATTTTTCGTATAATCGACCGAAGTTTAATATGTAACGGAGTCGGGACCCAGTACGGAATCAGGTGCCGGGGAAACCGCATTTTGGCAGCCCCTAATTGATTCAGGGAATCAACTAACTGGGGCATATTAATTCCCATCTGATCGACGGAGCTTCCAAAAAACGCTTCCGTGGCGATACTTAGTGTTAAACGCTTAATCGACGGATGCAGGTCAATCGTCCCCTCCAACGGCATGCTATCGGTCCATCGCGTGATATGGTCGGTCGTGATTCGAATAAATGTCTGAATCCCTAAATCAAACACGACCGGTTGAATCAACTGTCTCATGGGTTTCCAGGTTGGCCCATCGTTGGTCAGCAATCCGTTACCCAATGTAATCTTCAACGTGGTGTAATCGGGACTCTTTTTAAACCACCGGTGTTGCTTCTCAAAAATATCTCTCAATGCATCGCCATCGAATACAAATACCGGATTGTATGTGGGAATCGCCATCCGATAAACCGGCCCGAGTTCGTGATACAACTGAATGGGATAATGGAGAAGATCCCGTACAAAGGGAATCACATTCCCGAGTAACGGCATCCCCGATTTTACAGGAATCTGTGTCATTCCCCCATTGTACCCCACACCGAATGTTTAGTAATGAAAAAACAAGGGAACTGCACAAAAAAATGACTATGGCAGGTATCCTATAATGCAAACTAATGACCCCACGTCACCCAATCTTGATCAAATCAAAGACAAATTTGACAGGTTTCTCACCGCCGAAAACTCAAAGGTTATCGTCACGGATGTTTCGGGTCGCCAAAATAAAAATTATCGATGTGCTGTTTACACTGGCAGCACCGTCAGTTTATTGGAAAAAACGCCTCAATCGACACTTAATTTTGAATTCGACTTTACCACCCAGACCCTCAACAGCCCCTACGATAACGAGCCAACCGGGCAACTCCAACGATTTACTGAACGCCTGGGTGAGCTCATCGAAAAGGCAATCGTAGGGAAGGCCACGGTCGTCAAAAAATAATCTATTTTTTTCGACACACCAAGTAAATGCTCGGGGTTAAGT
>RHAI01000056.1 GCA_010028705.1 bacterium | reverse complement strand
GAAAAAACTGGTTTTAGCCTTGCCAACATTTTCACTCCCGACTATTTTTGAGTTAAGGACAGAATTTATGGCGCCGTCGCCAAGGAGCCCAGCTAACCGATCGCGGCCCCCCTCGCGGGCCGCTAATGCGCCTTGGTCTTGGGGAGTCGATGCTTGAAGTTCTTTTTGACCTTTATCAAGTACCAATGAACTCAATTTAAAGTTTTGTTCGTGCTGATTGGATGTACCTATATCCGTTCGAAACACTAATTTATTGCCAACAATATCAAACGGTTGTTGACTAGCCTCCAGTTTACGAATTTCAAATGTATCAGGGATCGCGTCCCGGGATTCAGTTTGGGTTAACCGCGCATCGATTTCGGCCAACCGGGCATCGATTCCCCTGTTAATCATCTCCCCTGCCTGTAATCGTTTTTGGGCGGCCACTATCTTTCCATCGGTCTCAGTTAATTGACTTTGAGTGAGGGCAATCCGAGCATCGACACCGTTCAAACTACTGACAGCCTGGGCCAGGTTAACGGTCGACGCTTTAATACTGGCATCCAGCGTCCCCATTTTACCGACAATGGCAGCCTGGGAGGTCTGGGCGGTTTCCAGGCGATTTTCCAGCTTGGCTTCGTCTTTTTTGAACTCATCATTACGTTTATCGCCCGCTTTATCGTGCTCCTTAAGCTGCGCTTGGAGTTGACTTTGCCGATCACTCAGTGCCGTTTGTTCCTGGTGATTCTGGCTCACGGCCGCCGTGGCGTCTGCCAAGCGCTGAGCCGCCGATGAATTGACGGTTGGTCCTGTCGATGACTCTGATTCATGAAGTGCTGTCGTGAGGCCACCCAGCAACTTCGTATGCGCGTCAATCTGCTGACTTAATTGCTCGGACTTTGTGGGCCCTTGGGGAGTCGCGCGGATTTCCGGCGCCGAGTCATTCTGCGATGAACCTAGTTTACTGATGACGTTCCCGATGGCAGTACCCATCACACCCGCCACGAATGATGTCGCTATCTCTGATGTCACCTTCGAAGGCGCACTGAGAATCTGAGGCGCCTGGTCTAATCTGGAACCACCGTCACCGAAACTATCGCCATGCGACCCATCGCCACCGGGACCACCACCATGCGGACCACCGCCACCGGGACCACCGCCATGCGATCCCCCCCCCGCTCCGCCGCCCGGCAGATCTATCGGCGCCGCCACCGCGGGGGGTGTCACTTTAATATCAGAGGTATCCAATCGTGCCAACATCGTGATTTGATCGGACACGAGCCCATTGTGACGTTGCACTAATCCTTCGTTTTCTTCAGCAAATCCTTTGGCGGTCGACACGCGGGCCATATAGGCCGCTAGATCTTTGAGACCCTTAGGAGTCTCAATAGGAGCCTCCCCTTTACGATTCATTGCCCGCTGAAACGCCTGGGTAGACACGCGGGTCATATAGGACGGCAGATCTTTGAGACCCTTAGGAGGCTCATCTTTACTATTAATTGCCCCATGAAACGCCTGAGTCAACATCTCGCGACGCCCGGATTCGGACATTGTTAAAAACGTTTGGGTATATCCCCCTTCTGCATTAAATATTTTTGGTTTACCCGAAAACATCGATACCGTTTCAGACTTCATGAATGTCGCGATATGCTCGTCGCTCATTCCTGAATCTTTGAGCAACTGTTGTACCAATACCTTCGAACCACTCCCGGCCGCGATTAATTTATCGACGTCGTTCTTTAATTTTTTGGTACTCTCAAATATTTCCTTTTCCTGACCGGTGGCATTGGGCACTGGTCCAGCATCAACAATATCCCCCAACATCGTTTGCGCCTTTTTGGCCGACTGAAGCAAATCCGACCCCACCGTATTATGATTGACCTCATTTTGACCTTTTTTCTGTGCCATTGCATCCGCTTTGTCACCATCGACCTTAGCGGCTTGGGCTCGTAATATATTCGCGGCCAACGCATAGACCTGTTGCGGTGTAACCTTCGACGCATTTTCAAGCGTTTGGTCCTTATTAGCGCCTTTCACTTGATCAGCCAACTGGATATTCGCTTTACCCACCGCGTCTAAAATCACCTGATCTTCATGGTCACCCCCGGCCCACGATTTCATGCCCGACCGGTTCACCTGCATGGCTTCGGCCCGTTCTTTAATTTTAGCTTCCAATCCCCGTTCCGTGTGACTGTTAACTAACTGGACCAACGCCTTATTTTTGTCGTCATCGCGCTTTTCCACGATCGATTTCTGGGCCTGTCCGATCACAAATGCTTTCAATTTGTCGGCGTAAGCCTTTCCGATTCTGTCATAAATGGCCGCCGCATCTTGAACGGATTCACCGATATATTGCTGTTGATTTCTAACCAGAGTGTTAGCAAACATCGCATTTTCCAGCTGGTCGGTTTCCATGAACCCAACGCTTCCCTGCATTACCGATCCGCCGTCTTTCTGGTTGGTGCCTTCCTTCCCCGATTCTTTAGAGCCGTCTTGATAATAGGTATCTTTATTGGTGACCATTTCGCCCTTGTTCAACCCGGTGGGTTTGCCATAACCGGAATAGACATTATCGGACGTGCCGTCAAATGCATACAACATGGATTCCACAATAATCGTTGCCAACATGGGAGTCGCAAAATCCAGAAGATTCGCCATTAATCTCAACTGAGCCGCGGACATTGTGCTTTTTTGAGACACCGATTTGGAATCGCGGCTGGACATATCCGCATTGGCGGCCCCCCCGCTTTTCTTGGCGCTTGAGCTCTCGGATGTTTTGCTCGTTGATTGAGTGCCTCCCCCCCCGCTCTTCTTGGCGCTCGAGCTCTCAGGCGTTTTGCTCGTTGATTGAGTGCCAGACCCACCAGCCCCCGCTTTTTTTTGTTTATCATCGGCGTTTTTCCTCATGTCTCCCGCCGCTGAACTGGCGGCCGCACTTGTCACGGTTGTTGCACCATCCATCACCATGTCAAATCCTCGGTTATACGCCTCAGTACTCGATCGAAGCGCACTATAAATCATTTCAACGGCTTTATTCTCGGCATTCTGTTGTTGAGTTAAAATGGTATTCATCGCGCGATAGGCATTTTTTGCGGATTGACCACCACCCATATCTTCCGCCATATCTTGTTTGGCATCTGACATCGCCAATCGAATGTCACTGTAGACCTGCAAACTGCGGAAATTCCGATTGACACTGCGAGTAGCACGCTCCTGGGCACTGGGATCGACCCGTTGGCGGCCGCCTTTTGTAGTGATATCTCCGTCACCCACATTGAAATTTTTATTCGCATACTGGTTATTGGACGAGTTTTTGGACTCTTTCGCCGCCTCCCGGTTTGCATCGGTTGTTGATTCCGTCGGATAGTCTTCCTCCCCGAGGTTTAGAATCTGGGACGTAAATTGTGGATTATTTACCCGCACTGTCGACATCATCACCGCACCAAGTGCGATTTTTGCAAGCCCTTGGGCCATCTGCGGCGTCGCCAATTTTCCTAGAAATCGTTTCATAAGTGCCGTCCAGGTATCATTAGACAGGCCCGCATTCCGAGTATCTTTCACCACTTTGGTATAGCCCCGAAGGCCTGGCAATATGTCTAATAAAATCGTCGCGGCCTCGAGTGACATCGCCAGCGTCAACTGCAACGCCCCTGACGTTCTATCATTGATCGCAGTTACATTATTCGACACTTCATTGGTAAGATCTTGAAACATTCCGTTATCGCCCGTCATGTTCCCTACAATGGATGTAGAGTACCGATCGATGGCCCCAGCAATCATCGACCACTCACCAAATCCGCCCGCCGCATTTCCACCAAACATGGCCCGCAAGGCATTCTGCTTGGCGTTGTATTCCGCTTGATCGATCATGGTCAAAAATGTTCGGATTTGGACATATCGCACTAAATTTGCGAATTCCTTCATCATCTTTTCATAATCCACTTGCTTAAAATCACCGGCCAGCCCGACCATATCGTATTGGTTCGTCATCATATTTTCCGTGTGGCTAATGATGTCTAACGACACGCGTTCTTTGAGGTCCATTCCCGCATATGCGGCCAGCTGGCGCACCATATGATCGTTTGGCAGCGAAGCCTTATAATTTTGTTTCAACGACGCGGACAAACTGCTCACCGAATTGGATAAATCATAGGTCGAGGCAGGGGTGGCACTCGCTTCCGATAACATGCTTTTAAAACTACCATCAACAGGGGCATTACTGTCGTTCTTGTTATAATTGATATTTAGCGACCCAAAATTGCCGTAATACGTGTTCATAAAATCCGCAATCGTGAGCGCATGATTTGCAATGCCAATCGCCGTATCCTGGATAGAGTAGCCCGTAAAAAATCCATATTCCGCCCACGGAAGGGGAATGAGGACGTACGCCTCCGAAAGGGCGCGGGCTGTCATCATCACAGACTTAATGCCCGCCAGAGTGAACGCCGCAGTGGCCGAATACTGCTTGTGCGCTTTAGTCCACTGGGTATTTATCGTTTCGACACGGGAGTTATTTTCCGATCGATACGCATTGAGCAAGCTATTTTCTTTCCCCACTACGGTGTCAATTTGAGAGTCAAAACTCGACACCAATCCGGATTTACTCTTCCCAAACATCGTGGCGACCACTTGCTCCATCGCGTCCTCAATGGCCTTTAATGTCAACATAAATATCGTAATTTTTGTTAAGTTAGCATATGCCCGGGGTTGATTCGATGCCATCGCATAGCCCTGTAAGTAGACCTTGCCATCCCCCCGATCTCCGATAAAAGCCGTTTCTCTCATTGTTTCATCATTTACAGACGTAAGGTGATACGTCCCAATGGTCGAGTTTTTGATTGTCTCGCTACCGCCCGAATCGTCGTATTGCTGTCGGGTCTCATACAACAACACCTCCATCTGGTTTTGATAGTAGGTTGCAGTCGATTTTGAATAAACCTTCGATAAATCGGGGCCTACCTCAGCTTTGTCTCGCGCCAGACGCAGCTGCGTACTATTGGCGTCCGTCGAAAACGGATTTTCGGCCCCACCTTCCTGAAGCATCAGGTTCGTATTGTTTTCCTTAAGGCCGTACTCGAACCCCATTCGAACCGATTCCAAGGCTAAATTCAAAATAGCAGTCGCCGCGTCAGGAACCGCATGAGTGAAAAAATCCGCTAGCAAATTATTGTATACAGCTGGACCGCCCGCATCCAACGCCAATATAAACGCGGGGGATGCGGCGGCTGTCATGGAGCCCGCCCAAATAGGCCCCATAATCGTCGAGGTCAATTGAATAGCCACTTGGGCCACCAAATTCGTTAAGCGTAGCACTTCATCTTTAACCCATCGGACATATTCAAACCGTGATTGGATGTATTTATTCGACACTTGCACCAATGTCCGACCGGATAGCTCCATTTGGAGCACCCCAGACAGCTGCCGCCCCAATTCGGCACCGAGCGCGTTGTTAATAGCCGATTTTAATTGACTCGTTGAGGCCGTGGATTTCGCGGAGGCTTGATTCCCCGACGACCCAGAAATTTGATCCGCCACCTGCCGCTTCGCATTATTTTCAGCCTCTAAGGTGACATAACTCGAACGCACCAGATTTTGAAACCTCACCATGTAGTCCCGCAACCCAGAAATAAAATTGTAACTCAATTCCACAAACTGACCATCATCGCCCGATCTACCTAAAAAGTGGGCTTGATCGATGGATCTCGAATTGGAATCGATAACATCAATGTTCAACGATGGAATTCTGGGTGACAAATCATTAAATCTATCTGACAATTGTCCCATTTGATTAGTCGCGCGGTCGAAAGCCTTAAGAATCGTGTCCTTCTCAGATTTAATCTGAGTCGCCACGTCCGTGGCGCCCCCGCCAATATAGAAGAAACTATTGGACGAGCTATAGTCATCCGGTGCGCGTTGATTGTCTGGCGCTTGAGGGTCCTCTTTCGTACGACCCGAATCCCATAACGACACGTTTTGAGTAAAATATCTGGCATATTTGGCATAGTTGCTGGCATTATCGAGGTTCACTTTTGCCATTTGGGAGTTTAGGCTGAGTTGGGCCGTCGTCCGAATATGACTAAAGGTACCAGTCAGCTCGTCCACAATCCCTGCAAAAATTCCAGTCGCAATATTTTCCCGACCGAACATCTGTATTTCAGTCGATACGCGGGTCTCCTGAGCACTGTTATTGTTTCCAACGAATAGAAACATTTCCGACAACACAGTATCGACGCCCGAACTTATTTTTTGGATCGAGTTATTCAGAGCGTTAATAAACCGACTTTTATATTTTCCTGTGGAATCAACGCTTTCCAGAATTTCGGCTTTTTCATGCTCTTCATAGCCCGACACAAAAATTTCTTCAGCTTGGTTGTGTTCATATTCCATCACCATATTCGCCAAGTTGAACAACATGACAATTTGGTTGAGCATATCTCGGGTGTATGCGATATATTCGTAAAAGTATTCCGAATGAAATTTCGCCACATACATATCGGTGTGCCAAGCACCACCGTCCGATTGAATCTTTACTTTTTGTAACTGAAAAAAACCAAAATCGGCCGTATCTTTAGGGGGCACCGCGCCATTTGTATCCGCGATATTGTGCCCCAGAGCCGTGTCAATGTTTTTCATTGTTTTAGAAATGGGATCATAATAGGTATAGGTTGATCCATCGGCCGAGGGTATGGGCACGGTCACATTTTCGGCCAATTTCGATTTCAACGCCTCAAAGGCGGATTGAATCCGACTTACGATATTATCGTCGCCGTGGAGAATGTTAAGTGCCGTTGTAAACATGGCATCAATGGGTTGATATTCTTTAAATGTGACATCATTGCCCTCAAACACCATATCCATTTTAATCGACTGAAACGCCACCGGCGCCTTACCCGACGTCGCATCCATCGCCAACGTATCCCCAGAGGACAGGCGAAATTTCACGAGGACGTGCCCCTTAAATGCATCCCGACTGTCGACTAAATATCCGGCGGATACGGTGACTTTTTCACGGACGTCTTTGTCGGAATAGCCATTTTTTTTGAGTGCGGCCATCAGCAACGATGCCGACAGTACGGACAGGTCTTCACAATCACCGCCACCCGCCATGACAGTTTCCTTCACGGAGTTCCAATGGTCGGCGGGTTTCCCCTCAATCGTAACCCCATCCGAGATATATTTGAAATTGGCTTTAACGTAAGCATCCACCACTTTGGCAATTTCAGCATCGGCCATACCCACCCACAAGGCGCCACTGGCCTGCAACTCGGCCACCATACGTTGGATATCGCTATCGCCGGGAGACACCATCCCGAGCCCTTCCCGAAACCGTAATTCTTGCGGGGTATACCCGTTTTTCGCCATCGATTCCTCGCGAAACAGCCGGGTAATGTCAGATAGATCCGGCGTAACGTTGGGTCTGTCGAGTAACCGTGAAATACCTACCACATCGTCGGCAGAAAGGCCGATCTGGGTGATAGTCGCCGGCTGTAGTAAGGTGCGGCAGGCATCCGTGGCAAACTGTACCGCCGATTCGTCGAGGAACGACCCGTGAGTGATCAGGTAGGTAAATGCCATTCGCTGATCTTCGGTCAACCCATTGGTTGGGGAATTCGCCCATTTGAGTAGACGGTCCATGAGAATTGGATCGGTTATCCCGGCACCGGAAACCGTCGCTGTATCGTTCATCGCCGTCCCAGTCGTGGGATCTACAAACGGGGAATAGGCATTGGTTGATGATCGCTGCGGGGTAATACCCCCGGCTAAAACTCGAAATTGGCTATCAATACTGGGTGCCGCCACGACGCCACTTCCTTCCTAACAATTAATTCAATAAATAGATATACGTATTGCGGGTAGGGCCTTCGCCCCACCCTCTACTTCCCCAAATTCATGAGGATTAAACATGATATTTATCGAGCTGCGATTCGGTCGGCAATGAGAGACTTTACGAGGTCTGGTTTAGCCCGACCTTTGGTTTCACGCATAATTTGCCCCATCAAAAAATCGGCCGAATTTGACTTGCCACCTTTCACTTTTTCGACAACATCGAGATTCTGATCCAGAATTTTATCGACAATTTGAGTCAATTCACTTGTATCGGAAATTTGTGATGCACCACTCGCGGCGACTGACTCAGCGGGACTTTTTCCTGATGTAATGCATTCGACCAGTATATCTTTGGCCATTTTTCCCGATATTTTTCCCGACTCGATTAATGCTAATAACTCAACCAGGCGGTCAGGTGAAAACCGTGTGTCATCGAAGGATTGTTTGGTTTCCTTAAACGCCGCATTGATATCGCCTACAATCCATTTGGCGCTATCTTTAGGCCGGCCGCCCAACGCCGTCACGGATTCGAAATACCGACTGACACTGGGATCCGATAACAGGACATCAATTTCAAATTGGGACAAGCCAAGCTCCCCATAACGCGCGGCCTTTTGTTCGGCTAATTCGGGCAGTTGAGAGCGAATGTGTGTGATCCATTCGTCGGAAATCGTTAGCGGATACAAATCCGGCTCGGGGAAATATCGGTAGTCATGGGAATCTTCTTTGTCTCGAAGCGGACGGGTGGATTGGGTCGCATCGTCATACTGGCGAGTTTGTTGAACGACCGGGGTACCCGCCTGCAACAGCGCCGTTTGCCGAGCAACCTCGGAATGGATCGCGCGCTCAATACTTCGAAATGAATTCACATTTTTTATTTCTGTACGCGTTCCAAATTGATCTGAACCCGTGGGCCGAAGGGAAATATTGATATCCGCACGGAGGCTGCCCTCGTCCATATTGCCATCACAGATGCCTAAATACAGAAGTCGTTGCCGGAGGGTTTCCACATACGCCCGGGCCTCAGCCGCTGAACGAATGTCGGGTTCCGAAACAATTTCGATCAACGGGGTACAGGCTCGGTTTAAATCAACGTGGCTATGAGTCGATCCACTGATCGTGTCGGCGCCTTGGTGCAACAATTTGCCAGCATCTTCCTCCATGTGGATTCGAGTAATGCCAATCCGTTTGGATCGGCCATCAACGGTAATATCAAGCCCCCCACCGAGACATAATGGCTGATCATACTGACTGATTTGATATCCCTTGGGCAAATCGGGATAAAAATAGTTTTTTCTTGAGAAGACGGATGTGCGATTAATCGTACAATCCAAGGCCACTCCGGCCATGACCGAGTATTCGACGGCCCGCTTGTTCAACACCGGCAGCGCACCTGGCATGCCCAAACACACTGGGCAGACGTTAGTATTCGGGAGGTCCCCAAACTGGGTTGAGCAGCCGCAAAATAATTTGGTATTGGTAGTTAACTGGGCATGGACTTCTATGCCAATTACGACTTCGTACATTAGTGGACACCTCTCAATACGGGCGATTTTAAATGGGAGTCAAAATGAGTCATGCGTTGGATTCCAGCGGCGCAGTTCAATATCCGTTGCTCCCCAAACGCTGGACCGATAATTTGCAGCCCCACCGGCAATCCATTATCCAATCCGCACGGAACTGAAATAGCCGGCAATCCGGCCATATTCACCGGAATAGTCGCAATATCCGCCAAATACATGGCCAGGGGATTGGCCTCGTGATCTCCTTTTTTAAATGCGACGGACGGACATGTCGGCGTTATAAGAACGTCATAGCGAGTCAATGCTTCCGCAAAATCCCGGACGATCAACTGACGTAATTTTTGGGCTTTGGTGTAATACGCATCGTAATATCCGGAACTCAAGACATAGGTTCCGATAATGATTCGACGCTTGACTTCATGGCCAAATCCCACGCCTCGAGATTGCCGCAACATATCTCTCAAATTATCCGCATGTCGATCTCTAAATCCGTAACGAACACCATCAAACCGCGCCAGATTCGCGGATGCCTCGGCCGGCGCAATAATATAATACGTTGATACCGCCTCCTTTAAGGACGGCATTGAAAGTTCTTCCCACTGGGCACCGGCTGCAGTTAACTGATCCAGTTGTTCTGTAACTCTCGCTTTAACCCCGGGGTCAATTTCAGGGCCAAACAACTCCTTGGGCACCCCAATCTTTACGCCCGAAACGTCGGGGCGTAATGAGGCCAAAAATGACTCAGTCGGCACCCGTGCCGACGTCGCATCCATGGGATCAACGCCCGATATTGCGTCTAGTACTAACGCGGCATCTTCAACGGTCCGGGAAATCGGACCAATCTGATCCAGCGATGAGGCAAATGCAACGAGTCCATACCGTGACACTCGGCCGTAGGTTGGCTTC
>RHAI01000055.1 GCA_010028705.1 bacterium | reverse complement strand
GTTATGATCGCGGCCACCATCCAAACGATTGAGTTGGGTAGCTTAGGTTCCATGTGAAACAAAATAGTCGATTGTTAAGTAATATTTCAAATAAAAAAATATAGATAACTATTCCTGACGACGGGGAAAGCCGTTATATATTTCCACTCGACGTGCTCGTGATTCTGTTCATCAGCCTCTCGTGTGTGGGGCTATTCCTCGAATCGGTAACATTCTGGGGTCGGTCACTCTCGACCTAGTCGGTGGCGATACCGGCTGGCTAGTATCGAATCACGGACTGGTGTTAAATAGTGCCTATGACACCTGGTGTATTAATCGCAAATTTAGGGTCCCCGGATTCCCCGAGTGTGGCGGACGTCCGTCGATACTTGGGGCAATTTTTAATGGACCCTTACGTGATTGATGTTCCCTGGCCCCTGCGTTGGATGATCGTGAATCTGGCCATTTTGCCGACGCGACCCAAGGCGTCGGCGGAGGCATATCGATCGGTGTGGACCGAGGATGGCTCTCCGTTGGTGGTCAATACCCAACGATTTTTGGATAAGTTCCGCGCGGTGGTCCCGTTTCCGGTGGCCATGGCCATGCGATATGGGTCTCCGTCTATTTCAACCGGAGTGGACGAATTACGACGTTGTGGCGTGGATCATATTGTCGTTGTGCCCATGTATCCTCATTACGCGATGTCCACCGTGCGGACGGTAGTTGATGAAGTGGATCGTTATCTCGCCAAACAATCGGATCGCCCGACCGTCGCCGTACTGCCTCCGTTTTATAATGATCCGTCGTATATTGAGGTGATGGCGGCGTCGATTCGTGATCGACTGGCGGATGATACGCATCTGTTATTCAGCTACCATGGACTGCCCGAGCGCCATCTACGAAAAACGGATTGCACGGGTCGCCATTGCATGGCCCGTCCCGATTGTTGTGACGTCGAATCACCGGCCCATGCCACCTGTTACCGCCACCAAGTTATCGAAACGACTCGGGGGATTGTCGCGGCCTTGGGATTGGATGCGGATCGATGGTCGTTAGCGTTTCAATCTCGATTGGGACGAGATCCATGGTTGCAGCCATACACCGACGCTGTAATCCGCGAGTTAGCCGAGCGAGGAATCCGACGCTTAGCGGTGGTGTGTCCGGCGTTCGTCGCGGATTGTTTGGAAACGATTGAAGAGATCGGAGACCGGGCAAAGGAAGACTTCTTACACTTCGGTGGCGATTATTTTGAGTTAATTCCATGTCTAAATGATCGGTCCGACTGGGTTGAGGTGATGGCCAATTATGTCCGTGGACTCCTTGGCGCTGTCCCAGGATACTGAACCTCGGATGCAGTTATCCGAATTTGATTTTGAGTTACCGCCTGAATACATTGCCCAACATCCGGTAACCCCTCGGGATCATAGTCGATTGTTGGTGGTACATCCCTCGGCATTGGACCATTGTCATGTGTACGATCTCCCGAACTATCTCAATCCTGGCGATATGGTTGTTTTAAATAATACCCGCGTGATAAATGCTCGGTTAATGGGCCGGCGATCAACCGGTGCTACGATCGAAATCATGCTGATCGAACGTCGTGACGATGGGGATTGGTTGGCCTTAATTCGGCCCGCGAAACGGGTAGAAAACGGTGAGTGCATCACCGTACATCCCACCGTATCCGTCACGATAATCGAAAAAAATTGCGTGGCGATTGATTCCCATTCAGCGCCGCTTCACCGAGTACGACTCGTGACAGAGTTGCCATGGGATGAGGCGTTGACGGTGGCCGGACAACTCCCGTTACCGCCGTACATCCGCCGACCCGTGAATCACGAGGCGGATACCGATCGATATCAGACGATTGTGGCGACGTCGCCAGGTGCGGTGGCGGCACCCACCGCTGGCCTCCATTTTACGGAGGAGCTGATGTTTAACCTCCGGCAAAAGGGTGTATCTATCGAAACAATTACATTGCACGTCGGAATTGGGACGTTTAAGCCCATCAGCGTGGAGGATATATCCCAGCATCGGATGCACGAGGAGTATTATTGTGTGAGTGAGTCGACAGCTCGAGCGATTAATCAGGCCAAATCCAAAGGTGGGCGTGTTGTTGCGGTTGGCACGACGGTGATTCGGTGCCTTGAATCGGCCTCGACGAATGGCCAACTACGGGCGGGCGATGGGCGAACCTCGATCTTTATTCGGCCGGGCTATCGCTGGCAACTCGTTGACGGACTGGTCACCAATTTTCATTTGCCTAAGTCGTCGCTGATGGTCTTAGTGAGTGCAATGGCTGGAATGGACCGGATCCGGTCCGCGTACCAGGCCGCCATTGCCAATCGGTATCGATTTTTTAGTTATGGCGACGCCATGCTGATATGGGCCAATTCTTCAGACGATTAGCGGTGGGGTTCGCCATCGGCATGGTCAGCCTCTTATGGCTCTCGCCGGCCGTTGTCGCGCACCCCGAATTCGTGCAAATTTCTGGGGAAACGGCCTTACTACGGACTTCACCGGACGCGACCGCTGACATTTCCTATTCGGCCTTCCCAGGGGCTATTTTTACGGTGGTGACCGAAAACGAAACCTATTACCAACTCCGCACGGTTGATGAGGCATTGGTATGGGTATTAAAGTCAAATGTGATGGGGTATCTCGGGGCCCTACCTCCGGTGCATTTGTTGGGGGTGGCCACACAGCTTAATCCCGATTTAGATGTCGCCACGATGATCGCCGACACCCCTGAGATCGTGACCGCATCGGCGATTCCCCCACCCGAGGCGCTTGATACTATCCCCCCGAGCGCGATTGCGTCACGGTCGGTAGTCGCCCCCCCCGATTCACCATCGACCATGGGCGATCAGATCATTCCGACGGCGCTGAGTGCCCCTCAAACCGATCGGCCAGACCCTGCGCCGGTCATTCCAACGCCGTCATTGGCTCAGAAAATTATGAAGTTTGTTGAAACCGATGTGTCCCGATCTGAAAATGTCGCGGTGCCTACATCGCCGATGGATACGCCACGCCCCGTGCCGGTCATTCGATATCGCCCCTACTACACGTTTTTACCCTCAGTGGACGAGATGTTTGTTTACCCTCCCAAACCGATTAGTCGATACCCCCAGTTAGATGTGGATGGGCTCTATGAGATGAAGCTGAGTGGCCGCGATTATCGACCCAAGTTAAACCAAATGTCTGCGACGGATAATCGATGGGGAATTATTCAAAACGACCCCGTATATACCAAACTTCCCAGTGACGTCTTAGTGGGATCCCCCAAGTTCGATATGCGGTTTCGATTTAATATTGATGGAAAATTAGCGGACGATTTATCCGTCCATTACGACATTGAACAAGAACCTGATTTTCCCGGAAAATACGATGTATCGGTCAAATATCAACGCCAGGATTTAACGTTTTTTCATCTTGATTCTGAATTTCAAAACGGGGAGTTTATCAACTATAAAAAGTCATTAAATGGGGTGCGATATACCAATTCCGATCCGAACTGGAGTGCCATTGTCAGCTGGGGAAAACAGCGATCTGAGCCGCGTAAATTTGAGGCCAACGGTAATGGTCGGGCGATCTATAATGTTGGGGTTAAATCCTTATTAAACGACTCCGTCAAGGTGTGGGTGAACAATGTCATTCTGTCGGAGGGGGCGGATTACAAAGTCAATTATTTTGAGGGGGATATCACGTTTGCCACGGTGAAAGGACCGGCGGATCATATTGAGGTGATTTATGAGTTCACAAATCCCATTGAAGACTTTATTCCGGTATTATCTCGTAAAAATTTTTTTGGCGCCCAATATTTATGGAGAGCATCGGAAATAATCGATGAAGTGCCGCGGGTGTTGACCATGAGTGAATCGGTGGCTGTCCCGCCCTCATCGAATCTTATCGGCAGCTCCAATCTCGTCCTTAAAAGCCGTTCTATTGTACTGGGATCGGAGCAAGTATTTCTGAATGGAATTCCACTCCGTCGCAACACGGAGTATTCGATTAAAGGGCGTCGCGGAGAGATCAGTTTCCTGAAGCGGACCCTCCAAGCGGGGGATGTGGTGTCTGTCAATTATTCGGCCATTGATGTCTTTGATGCGGTCGATGAACTGATCGGGAATGATTCGCGAGGGCCCTATGCGTTGAGTAGCCCCAATGTATTGGAGGATTCCGAAACGGTATTGCTCAATCGCCAATCGATGACCTCTGGGATCGACTATGTGATCGATTACGACAAGGGAACGCTTCAGTTTGCCTATCCGATCAGTTACCCGACGATTATCACGGTGAAGTATCGGGCGGCACGTACGGATCCGGCATCTAGTAATGCGCTTGCATCGGGATCTCCCATTAATTTTGGATTTACGTATTTGGATGAAAACGCCAAAGGCCAGGACGATCAAATGGAAATGGCTGTGACCTCCGAAAATATATCATTTTCGGGATCAGTCCTGACATTGGCAAATAACCCGGTATCCAGTCCCGAATCGTTAGTGGTGATTGTCAACGGTTCGACATTTGTATCAGGCAACGAATCGGTACCGAATTCCTACACGTTAAATGCCTATACCGGCCAATTAACCCTGAATGGATCGACGGGGGGCACCGCACAGGTCAGTTATAAATACCGCAAAGCCTATCAAACGACCTACGTATTTCAAGCGATCGGCAATGGCGTAAATATTTATCAAAATACCAACCAAATGAATTTGCGAGATGTTCCGGTTAAATGGAACGGCGTCCGATATATTAAGCTGTACAATGGGGTGATCGATGAAACCTTAGTGCCCAGTCAGGATTACACGATCACGTACGGCAATGGGAATGACGGGTTTGTGATTCGCTTCTATAAGCGGGGCGATACAGTTGATTCATCGGCCATTCGCCCCATCCGGGAGCGATATCCCGACGCGGGTCAGCGGATTACATTGGTCTATGACCATTCGCCTGACGCTGCCACCGATGCGGGAACCATTGCTCAGCATCAATTTGGATTAACCTTTGGTACTAAATTAAGCAAAAATTTTCGAGTGGATACGGAGCTATCCGGGGCGGAAAATAATTTGACCCATCAGCAGTTACAAACCAAGTTCGAGGGCACTGGTCAAGGCAGCGGAGCCACGTATTCATTAGGATTTCGAAATATCGTTGAAAATTCAGAAACGCTCTACCTTAACGATGTGCCTCTCGCAAAAGATCGAGAATACTCCATTAATTATGTCAACGGAACATTTCGATTTATTAATCTGAGCCCGGGCAATTCAGATAAAATATTTGTGCAATTCAAATATGTTGACCCATCGGGCCAAACCCATGGGGGGGCATCGAAGGGGTACCGGTTTGCATTAAAACTCGGGGCGCAATTTAAGGACGGCCCGTGGACCGCGAATGCCGATTGGAAATCAATCGACAAAGACTATTCGCCGATTTCCCCGATCCAATCCCCTCGTGGGAATCAGTCGCTGGGTGGATCCGTACAATATGCTGGGACGGACGGGTCGATTTATTCGTCGGATTTTCGTCAATATTTGCAGTATCTGCCCCCGTCGGGTGTCAAAGATAATCTATTTCGTCATACGACGGACTCCGGGTTTCGCGCCAAACAGTCATGGGCTGATTGGATTGATGTGGATCAATCGGTTCGATTCAATTTTATGTATTCTGACTCGGATTCAAGCGCGTCTACCGGGAATATCTATCCCGATGATGTGGCATCGTTGGCGTGGAAAACGGACATCGGAATCGGGGGGGCGAGTAATCGGTACACGTTGAGTCGATCCTATTCTAAAAATGAATCGGGATACATGGACGGTTATGATCGATCAACGAATGAAACCGATGCCTATCGGCTGGGCACAAGTTGGAAATGGGATAATCTACCCATTTTGGGAAATACTGACGTCAAACCGTCATTTGAGTATAGCCAAACAACCGCTCGTGCCTATAAAACAGCGACGGGGGTCCAGTCGAGTCAACTGTCGTTTAATCGAAATCTTGGAGTAGTGAGCCATTATTCGCCGATCCCACAATGGGAGATTGGCGCTGACTTTTCGACCCAAGAGCAAAATACGATTATTGAAAATGTATCGGGGACACCGAATCGTCTGACAAATTATCGATTTGAATCGACTTACAAACCCGCCGGGTGGATCGCGTTGTTTGGATCATTTCGAAACAACGAGGAATTTAGCCCCTTATTGGGTCAGAAAGGTCGGTTGTCGAGTGACTCGAAATATCAGATTTCCCGATTTGTACCATCGGGACTCCTTAATTCTCTGGGGGTTAAGGACGATAATCTGGCTGTGGCAGCCATTAAAAACTCCTATTTCTCGGTCGATTATGGGATGACAGACAGTAAGGAAAATAATGACCAGCTTCGAAAATCCAATACCTCGAAATCGATAGCCTATAATGCCTTCTCACCCATTCCGGGGGTATCCTTTCCTCGGATAACCTACTCGACGGAAACCAACCAAAGTCAGGACGACGCTCCGACGGGGGTATCGTCTCGCAATGCGGTGCATCGTGATTATTCGGCGTATAGCGGTCAAATGGACGTTCGGTTGCCGGTGGTTGTGCTGGATAAGTTTGCGTATTCTCTCAAAATTGAGTCGAAGCGAGAGACTCAAGCCACGGATTACCTGGCGTCCACGGCCACCAGTAACAGCGCTCAGGAATCCACCCCGTTTGACAAACGAACTCAATCTCTCGGATTTGATCCGGGTCCGTTGGCCGTGGGCATCCCCGGGATTCTGATGGTTCCGGTCGGAACATTTAAAGCCAATTTTGATGAAAATTTGTACAACAGTACCAGTGTCAAGGAGTCGTACTTGTACTCGGCAACATCGTCGAATCGCACCACGGCACAAGACAACACTAATAAATACGATGTGGGTGGCACCGTGTCATTGAGTCCATTTAATTTAATCGGGATCAATGGCGGAGGGCGATATTACCGTGATTTGTATAGTCGAAATCTTTCCGTAACGAACACGGGGTTAACCTATCGTATCGCTCAAACATACACGGCGGATACAGCGTATTCGCCCCTTCCGTTTATCGGATTTACGTTTTCGGGTCGTTACGACCAGTCGCATCAATATCGGTCACCGAGTTTGAACCTGGATGTTGAAACCCTCCAATCACCCGATATTCGAACCACACCCACGTTATTTACTGATTTATTGATTCAACGATCGCTGAGTGGCTCGGTCGGCGCCACGATCACCCCGATCTCGTGGTTTAGTATCAAAGGGGCCGGTGGATATTCACAGATTACGGATTCACAAACGACAACGGCGAATCATTCCTCGGTTGTGTTTGCTGAAAAAACTGGGACGGCAGGTCTGGAATTTCGTCCGTATCCCGGGTTGTCGACCGGATATGACTACACCTTACGATTTACTTCGACTGAAGGAGGGGCGGATTCAAACGGCTACTCCGGCCGATTTTCCGCCAGCTATTCGCCTGTCCAAACGCCGACTATGAATATTTCGATTACCTACACTCGATATGACACGTGGGGCCGCACATTGAATCGATTGCAACAAAAGGAAATCCAACAGGGTACCGGAGATAGTATTCGGTATACCGTCGATCTTCAAAATAATACGGTCGAGACGGGGTCGCTCACGATCAACCTCGTGGTTCCCTTCAAAGATAATCCGTACCTTCGTGATTTAACCGTGACTGGCGAGGGGCAAATTAAGCGCGTCACCGATGCCTTTGATTCTGAACGTGCGGCGTCTGGAGTGCAACAAATTGGGTATGAAATTTCTGGACTAGTGGTGAAGGCGGTGATTCGATTCTAGAGCGGCCTGATTGCGTAAGGATCGGATCTCGGCAGTAGTTCTAACATCACCTTTTTTGCAAAATGCTCCATCTGCCCCATTTTTGCTATCCTCATGTCGCTCTGCACCACCACGTCGCGCGAGAAACGGCGCATTTGAATCATTTGGCACCATCGCTATTTCTGAAAATAAGCCATTTTGCAACAGGCCCATTGTGGTAGCTCCTCCTATTCATTTGACCGAAATCTGGTACTATTTCCCACATTCCCACGTGATTAATTGATTGGCATTATGGTCATTAGTCTACCGTTGGCTCAACCGGCTGGCGGCATTCGCGATGGGTCTACATCGAGTGATGGAGGGTTTGCATCATGTCATTATGGCGCTATCTATCGGTACCAAATTCAGAAAAAATCACGGCGTATGAAGGGCACACTCGGTATGATGTGGTGGCCTATCCGATACCGTCGGCGCCCCCGTTTGAGGAGGTGCAGGACTTGTTTTTTCCCGTGCATGAATCGGTCCCCACCCGTCGGGAACAACTCGATCGGGCTATTGTTCAACGACCCGCTGATCCTCAATTAAGATACCAATCGGCGCTCACCTATTTTGGAGAAAAAGAGTATGCGATGGCGTTGGTTGAAATCGACCACTGTATTCGGTTAATCCCCACCGCTACCAGTCAACGCCAGGTCCGGGAACTGTTCAAAATCGAGATTCAATTATGCCACGATCTTGGGGTGGTGCCCGTCGATAGTCGTGCCCATCGGGTGGATATGGCCCTAGCGGCCGTAACGGATCAATTGGCTCAGCGTGAACTGCTCGATTCTTCCAATGTGTTCGGGACCTATGACACCGGATACGTGCGTGCGTACGCCGACCTCTTACGCATTCGACTCTATGATTCGATCGGCCGCTCCCCAGATCTGATTGTGAAAGATGCGACGGGTGCACTGTCTCAGTTACTTACTTTAGCGCACAATCAGGCATCTCGGTTGTCGGCAGATCAGTTGAAATCCTTACTCAATTTGGTGGCGGAAGCGATAGGTTTGGCGGCATCCCGAAAGTCTGCCGCCCCGCCAGAGGACATTCAATCAATGACCCGGCTCGGCCCCGAATTGAGGCGATTTTTTAGGGCAGTCACGGTCGCAGAGCCGGATCATGCTGGGCGCATTGCTGATGCCATCGCGCCGGCCATTCGCCTCATGTGGCCAGGAGATCGTGGGCGACAAATAGTGGAGGGGCTGCAAGTATCTCCCCCGAGTGGCTCCTGTTGTGCGGTGTCGTGACCCTTCATCCCTAACCCCCCTATGACTTACGAGATCACGCAACAGCCGCCTCTTGGCGGGGCGGGATATCGGGCAAAGACATTGGGAGAAATTGCCCGTAAAATGTTCGGGGATCTATAGAACAGGATTTCTGAAACTGTGCTATGATTGGCATCCTGAATCGATAAAATACCCTGAACGAACCATTGATCTTTTCCCACTAAGATGTCCCGCAACGCCTCTTGGTTATGTTCAGCCAGCCAGCGGGAGACGCTGCTCCCATCCTGATACGTGATCAACAAAACCGCACGTACAAATTCATCACTTTTCTCGGCCAATATTTCACGCAACGCCGCGCCGTTATGTTCAGCCAGCCAGTGGGCGACGCTACATTCATACTCACCCGGAATCGACAAAATCTCATGCACAAATTCATCATCTTTCCCCGCTAACATGTCCCTCAACGCCGTGAAGTTGTGCGCCGCTAGCTGGTGGGCGACGCTGTCTCCATATAGATCCCTAATCGACAAAATACCCTGAACGAATCTTGGATCTTTATCCGCCAATAGTTCCCGCAACGCCGCGCCGTTTTTTACAGCCAGCCAGCTAGCAATACTCGTACCACTCGGCAAACGCCGACTCAATAACTCCGGCTTTCGCTCCAAGGCCTTGTTGTAGAGTGCCACGGTACAATCGCGGTCAACCACCGTGGTCAGGGCACGGTCTGAAATATTTATATCCGGATGCTCAAGTAGTGCTTGAAGGATGTCCAAGTGCCCGTCCATCATGACCATTTCCAGCGCCGATAGCCACGAACTCATGACCCTCGTATTGGGATCGGCTCCATTCGTGAGTATCAATCGCACACAGTCGGCGGATTTGCCGTGCGCAATCGCCAATATCAATGCCGTTTGACCCGCGCTATTGACGTGATTGAGTATCGAAGACACCCCCACCTGGTTCGCCACACACTGGTCGATCATGGCCTGGACGGCCTCGGGGTTTCCACTCATTGCGGCTCGCATGAGGGCGGTGTTCCCCTCACTATCGCGTGCCGTGATCATGGGTGCCGTATGCCCCCCTGCAATAGCTGCCACACAGTAAACCATCGCCGCTCGGCCCGATTCACCCGCCAGCCCCATTAATGACGGCACCGTGGTCGAGGACGCTGACGCGGTCAGATAGGCCTCCCTCTGAGTGGCATCACTCGCATTCCACACATCGGTGGCTAATTCGGTGTTCCCCCCCAGTACCGCGTAGTCCATCAATGTGTACCCCATCCCATCCCTATCAAGCGATGGCATGACGGCGTCACTGGATCGTTCAACAAGCGAGGATTGTAGCCAATCCACTACGTCCTTCTTTTGTCCCACTCGAGCGGCAATCCCCAATAGCCCATGGCCCCCCAGTTCCAGGTGAAGTGCTGTGATATCTGTCCCTTGTAAAAAGTCGCGAAGGTCTTCAAATGGCAGTTGCTTGAACACGGCCTCGAGAAGCTTGGTTTTTTCCTCGGAATTGATTGTTAGTGATGGTCCAATGCCCATGCCGGGCACTTTCGCCGGTAAGTCACCCCACGTCGGTATGGGCGTATTGCTGGCGATACAGTTGTCACCATAGGCCGACAGCACCCATATGGGATCTGCAAACCCACGCTGAATCGTACGCGCGTTGGACTCAATTGTCGCCCGGTAGGCGGGGACGAATGGATCTTTAAGCGGTTCCGGAATCGGACGATTCTCCCCCCCATACATTAACCGCATTACCAGATTGATATGATGGACATCCGTTCGATAGTTCACAGGAATCCCGATGTGGCCCAGCATTTCTTGCAACCGACCTATTATCACCGGCTGTAACATGGTACGCACCTGCGCATCATCCTGGTGCTGGCGGGTCCACTCGCTACCCTCAATGTTGGCACGTAGTTCTCCAC
>RHAI01000054.1 GCA_010028705.1 bacterium | reverse complement strand
ATCGCGAGTTCCCGTATTACCCAACGATTCGGTTAAATCGTTGTCGGATAGAATTTTAAAAAAGGAACATCAGTTGTTGCCAGAAGTAATCACAAAAATTGCGCTTGGAGAGATCCAGTTAACGAAAGGATAGTGTAAATATGCGTGCGTTGGTCAGTGTGTCGGATAAATCGGGACTGGTTCCATTTTGTCAGGAATTGCTTCAGCTCGGATACGAACTAATTTCGACAGGAGGAACGTCGAAAGCGTTGAACGATGCGGGCATTCCAACCATTCCAATCGAAACGGTTACCGGGTTTCCTGAAATGATGGATGGGCGAGTCAAGACCCTTCATCCCAAGATTCATGGTGGGTTGTTGGCCCGCCGGGATATCCCAGAACACATGGCATCGGCGGCATCCCATGGAATCACTATGATTGATATGGTGGTCGTGAATTTATATCCGTTTGAAAAAACAATTCAAATTCCACAGGTTACGCTCGACCACGTCATCGAAAACATTGATATCGGCGGCCCGTCGATGATTCGTTCAGCGGCCAAAAATTACCATTCGGTCGCGGTCGTTGTTAATCCCGAGCGGTATCCCGATATCATTGCGTCTCTAAAGGCCAACTCGGGTCGTCTGACCTCCACGATGCGTGAAGATCTTGCGTTAGAAGCTTTCGAGCATACGGGGCGTTATGATACGGTTATTGCATCTTACCTCAAACGGCGCCTTCGACCATCAACGACCTTTGCGGATAGCGTTGCGCCAGTTCTTCAAAAGACAATGGATCTTCGCTATGGCGAAAATCCTCACCAGCAGGCGGCGTTATATTCAGTTCAAGGGCAGGATCGCCAGTCCCAATTTGTTCAATTGCATGGCAAAGAATTGTCGTATAACAATTTGATTGATCTCGAATCGGCGTGGATGCTTGTCGCCGATTTTCATACGCCGGTGGCCGCCATTATTAAGCACACGAATCCGTGTGGGTGTGCGGTGGCCGATACCATCTCCGAGGCCTATCGCTTAGCCTATGAGTCCGACCCGTTATCCGCATTTGGGTCCATCGTCGCATTAAATCGTCGGGTCGATGCTGACACGGCTCGGCATATTTCAAAAACATTTGTTGAATTAGTGGTCGCCCCGGGCTTCGATCCTGACGCCGTCGCGATATTGAACCGAAAAGAAGCGATTCGGCTGATTGAAATGCCGATCGCGGGCGGGCAGGTCTTTGGCCCGGTGTACCGACAATGTTTGGGCGGGTTTTTGATTCAAGATCGTGATTTAGAAAATTTGGGTGATGCACAAACCGTGACCCAGGTGCCCGTACCTGACGAAAAAATGTCGGACCTGACAATCGCGAATATTATCGTAAAACACGTGAAATCAAATGCCATTGTCGTGGTTAAAAACGGGGTCATGATTGGGTCTGGGGGCGGTCAAACGAAAAGATGGGGAATCGATCGATGCATGTAATGTGTATGGCATCGCAATGATCTTTACAGGACGACGGCATTTTAAGCATTGATCACAGTCGCTAGGATCCTCAGCGTTGGGGGGATTGTCCTTGGACTCACCTCGGCGCTGCTGGGATTTGACTATGATCGCGAGGTCGGGGACGATGTGAAAGCCTACTACCAATGGCATGCCGCCGATGCAACCGTGAGATCATCATCAAATCCATACATGGCGGCACTCAACTCCTTACGATTGATGCGCCCCCCCAGTGGTGTAATGTTAAGTCGAAACGTGACGCGCTCCTCCCCGTCGTTGGCTCCTTACGAGCACTATGTTCGATTGGTATTGGCCCTTCAGGCGGGTCGAGTGGCGGAGGCGACCGCCATTTCACCATTGGTATTTGACGGTGCAACGACGTCCTTTATCACTCAACGCGGGGCAATGGAATGGGCGAGATATTACGTGTCCAAACGACGGTTCGGTGAGGCCAAGGACATCTTAAAAACATTGCAGATTCAGCCGGGTCTTCCACCGATTAAAGAGGTGTTAGAGACGATGGTGGCATTGAGTATTGATGACCGAGATGCTCCAAAAGCGATACAGCATTATCAGCAATTAATTTCCTTATACCCGGAGTCGGACCTGGATCAGCATGTGTTGGATCGTATTCGCCGGCAATTCGGCTATTCGGGGGATATCGTGGAGCTCCTCAACACCCCGGATCTCCGAGCCGATTACGTTCATAATCTATATCGAAGCGGAAATTATCGGAACTTAACCCAATATTATCTTACCGCCGAAGCCCAACGAGCGGAATTTGGTCCGAAACGTCCCCGAGTATTATCGGAAGTGGCCCTCAGTTTTATCGAGCTAAGCCAGTTAAAGAAGGCGCGTGATCGATTGTTTGTGATGGCACAGATTCCCGGCTTGACTCCCGATGAGGAAGCGCTGGCTAAAACGTTTCATTCGAAACTCGTAATCGATTCGGGGGATCCGTCGTTCGGCGCTGACTATGCGGCGAATACACTCCGATCCGTCATATTTATGGGAAAGACGGCGACGATGCCGATGGCGTTTTACACCTACGCTCAATTGATGACATCGGCCAATCAACCGGATGCCGTCGCGGATGCTCAGGCCTACGTACTGCGCTATATTCCGGAGAGCGATCCGTATATTCTAAAATCGAGTTGGGATCGACAACGGCTACGGTCGGCGGGGGGACAGGCGACGGAACTTCCCCAGTTAGAGCGTCGACTGAAATCAGTACTTAAATCACAGGAAATAGTGGGGGCTGTGTTTCGGTGGCTAGACTCTCGATTTACCTCCTCTGACAAGGTGTCACGCCCGGCAGCTGTAATGGTGGGTGGTTACCGATCAGTTCCACTGAGCTATCACGCCATTTGGGCACTTCGCGATTGGGGAAGTGTGGAAAAAAATGCCACCGCGAGGGCATCACTCGATCGTCACCCGGATGTGGTGAAGTATACTCAAATGGTCAGCATGGGTCTGGGTCAAATGGCGCTCGATGAAATCGATTATCGGCTAATTCGGCAACCGTCGGATTCCTTAAAATACGCTCGCTTGACGGTGTTGTTAAAAATGGGTCGGTTTGGAAAAGCATTAGCTCAGGTTAAGCGGGATCAGGGAGGGCAAGGGACGTCGTTTTATCCAATTCCCGCTGGATGGATTGATAAAGTGTATCCCAAAGTGTATTGGGGATTCATTGTCTCGGAATGCCAAAAATATAAACTGGATCCGTATTTTGTATTGGCCATTTTGCGCGAGGACAGCGCGTTTGAAGCCCATGACATTCAAACCAAAGATACCACCCATCTATTCCGAATAAAGGACGACACGATCAAACAGATTTCGGTTCGATTCGGTGAATGGGGAGGGGATCCGGTATCGTTACCCCCGGAAAAAATAATAAAATATGGGGTGTATTATATCGCGTGGCTTCGCGATAATTTTGATAACAATCTGCTGTACACGATTATGGCCTATGGTACGAATCCGGAATTGGCGGCCCAACTCATCCATGGGTCGAGTGGACTCAACCATGATGCGTTTGATTTGATGGCGGCCATTCCGTATCCTGAAACACGAGATTACGTTCAGCGTGTACTCGACACTTACGTGATCTATTCGTTAATTTACCCCGATCCTTCGATCTCTTTTAAACGGTGGAAGCTACATGAACCTAATTGAATTAGTCCCTCGTGATATTAGCGAGCTTATTTCCATGGCACGCACGACCCTTAAACGCTCGTGGATCCATGGGGTCAATGTTCCGGATATCGTTCGACTCCCGATCCGCAGCGATGATGCGGCCATCCGGCTGACCGATGAGGGGGTAATAGCGATACCTCATATTCGGTGTATGGATCGATCGCTTGATGACAGCGTGGCACTGGCGGATCGTCTGTTTCGGAACGGCGTGACCGCCATGTTGGTGGTATCCGGTGACCGTCCACAGTCCGGTGAGCCATTATGGGACGTTTCGCCGGTCGATTTAATCCCGGCGATTAAATCAGAGGTCCCTGGTATGACCGTGTACGCGGGCATGGATCCGTATCGATCGCCGCTGGCGACCGAATTAGAGTATATGCGTCAAAAAGTGGCGGCGGGTGCCGATGGATTTTTTAGCCAACCATTTTTTGATATCCATTTGGCCAGTTATTATTCGGAGCAGATTCCTAATATTCCCTTATTTATGGGAGTGTCGCCTGTGGTTTCCGACGCGTCACGACGGTATTGGAGCCAAGTCAATCGCGTACCGTTTCCGGCCAACTTTGATACTAGCCTCATCGCGAATGCCCAAATCGCCGACCAGATGATCCGATTCGCGGCGCAGCGCCACCAGCATGTCTATTTGATGCCAATCAAGGTTGATTTAGAGGCCTATCTGTCGTTGGTGGACCGGTTACTGGCGAATTAACACCCTCGGCTGTCGGAGACTCCGTTCCCATGGGAATCGGTGTCAGGGTCATCCGTCGATCGTTTCCTCACCTAACCGAAGACGTTTCCATCGTGACTCTTCCAGTGATTTTCGATCCAGTGTGTGTTGAAGTTGTTCCATCACTGTTTTTTTGTGCTCTGTTTTTAAGGACGATTGTTCGACTGCCCGGAGCTCTTGTTCGATACCAAAACTGTTAAACCCTTTGATTCCAGGATAAAGAATCGACAACACCAAGCGATATCGGGTGCCGCTGCTGAGGCTAGATTCTAGAATCGCACTGCGTTCTCGCACGATATCGGCTTCAGTGAAATGATGACCTGCCGATTTATACAAATCCGTTAATACCTCTCGCATCCCGGTCGAATATTCACCTCCCGATGACCCGTCGGAGGTATGTAGGTCTTTTTTGTCCAATCGATCAGCCGGTATCATAACCGTATTTAAAATCGCCGCCCGTTCGATAGCGACCTGATCGCCTGAGAGTATCTGGCCATGGGTGACATATAACTCGATTAGCTGCGATATTTTTTTGGGGTAGATATCGGAGCTGATCGCGATTTGGTGGCGTGCGGCAGCGACCTCCTGGGCAGTATAATCGGGGGTGTTCGGTGTAGATATCAGGCGATAAAACATGGGCGGGTGACTCCTTCAACGTCGTTAAGTGCTGCAACTGCAGCGGATGGGTATCTACACAATGACGTGGACCATTATTGCATGGTGTTGCGCACAAGGACTGGTCAAAAATGATTGATAGATCAACCTAATATAGCTATTTTTGAAGAATACACAAGCCGGAATATTGGCGAGTGAATTGGAATGGGTGGTGCGCTATTTTAAAAACAGTGACACCACGGGGTTGGCAGTTTCGTCCCGAAACGGATATCCAATCGAGTGTAATCGGGCGATGAGATCCTCATACTCCGTGTCGGGGACTTGAATTCCGGTCAATACTCGGCCGTAGTCCGCCCCGTGGTTGCGATAATGGAACAACGAGATATTCCAACGCGTGCCAACTTTTGTTAAAAAATTCATCAGCGCACCGGGTCGTTCGGGGAATTCAAAATGAAATAATTTTTCGTTTTCGACCTGCTTTCGGCCACCGACCATATGGCGGATATGAACTTTGGCCACTTCGTTATTGGACAAGTCATCAACGGTAAATTGATGGTCACGCAGTGTGGCTAATAAATCGGCGCGCTCGGTTTCAGGGGTTTCGATACCCACGAACACTACGGCATTTTCGGGACCACTAAATCGATAATTAAATTCGGTAATACCTCGAGTGCCTAGCGTTTTACAAAACGTTTTAAAACTTCCGGGAATCTCAGGGATGGTTACGGCGAGTAATGCTTCCTTACCTTCACCGAGTTCGGCGCGTTCCGAAATATGTTGAAGCCGGTTGAAGTTGATATTCGATCCGCTCACGATGGCCACCAAGTGAAGGCCCTCGCCGGGATGAGAGGTGCACCATCGTTTGAGTCCCGCCAGGGCGAGGGCCCCGGCTGGTTCGGCGAGGGCTCGGGTGTCCTCAAATACATCTTGAATGGCGGCACACACCTCGTCAGTGCTGACGGTAATCACGTCATCTACCGTGGTTTGTGCAATCCGAAAGGGTTCCACCCCGGCTTGCTTCACGGCGACACCGTCGACAAAAATACCCACTTCATCCAGGATGACCCGCTCATTCGCGTCGAGTGCAGCTTTAAGGCAGGCGGCATCATGGGGCTCAACCCCTATAATTTTAATCTCGGGGCGGACATATTTTACGTAGGCGGCCACGCCGGCAATTAAACCGCCGCCGCCAACGGGGATAAATATGGCGTCGATATGTTGCAATTGCCTCAAAATCTCCATCCCGACGGTTCCCTGACCGGCGATCACCTCCAGATCATCGTACGGATGGACAAATGTATACCCTTTATCGGAAGCCAATTGCATGGCATAGTCACAGGCTTCGTTGTAGTTACCCCCATGTAATACCGTTTTGGCCCCAAATGATTGAACGGATTTGACTTTGATTGATGGTGTGGTTTTGGGCATTACGATTATAGCGTTTGCCCCTAGTTTTTGAGCTGAATAGGCAACCCCTTGCGCATGATTTCCAGCGGAAGCGGCGATGACACCCGCCGCGAGTTGAGCCGCCGTTAAGCGACTCATTTTGTTGTAGGCGCCGCGAATTTTAAATGAATAGATCGGTTGGAGATCTTCTCGTTTTAAATAGACTGAATGCTTCAGTCGTGAGGACATATGGCGTGCTTTGGAAATCGGCGTTTCAACCGCCACGTCGTACACTTTGGATTGCAATATTTTTCGGATCATTGAATTTGGCATAGCTTAGTCCTCGGGCCGGAGAAGGTCTAATTGGTGGCCGTACATGCGTAGCCATTCAACCGCAACTTTAAAATCTGGGCAAATAGATTTCACTAATTTCCAAAACGCCCGTGAATGATTCATATGAACCAAATGGCATAATTCGTGGATCACAACATAGTCGATGACGGTGATAGGGGCCATGATCAATGTCCATCGTAATGACACCACTCCGCGGCTGGTGCATGCCCCCCATCGGGTGCGCGCGGTACTGAGTTTGATATCGCTCGGCGGGTGTCCCACCCGGGACTGATATAGGAGTATGCGATCGGAAAATATATCGAGAGCTCGTGTTTTGTACCATCGGATGAGCGCCGTGTATCGTCGGTCAATTGAGACGTCGGGTAATCGGATCGAGTTGTTATCCAGGGCGATGTCTCGTTGGTTTCCGAGTGAAATTGAATAGCTGCGCCCCAAATAGGGCAGAGTTTCGCCCGTCTCATATCGCCGTCTCGGGATGGAATCCAGTCGTTCGGTGATGTGGCGCAATCGCTCATCGATCCAGGAATGATGCTCCTGAACAAATCGGAGGATGGCCTGGTCGCCCACGGTATCGGGTGCCAATACAACGACCTGCCCATCGGGGGTTATTTTAAGCGCTACCGTTCGCCGTGTTGTGCGGCGTTTGAGGATGAAATCGATGCGTCCCGACGACAGGGCGTGGCTAGTTTCCAAGTTCCTTGCGAAACTCCGCGATTCGGGCCGCATAGTCTGGGTGTCCAAAGAGTGCGGATCCGGCAACAAAGGTGTCGGCGCCGGCGTCGTAAATGTCTTTGATATTCGACGGTTTGACCCCCCCATCAATTTCAAGACGAATTGACCGTCCCGACTCGTCGATCAGCTGACGAATTTGGCGTAGTTTTTGGAGTGCCGAGGGAATAAACTGCTGGCCGCCAAACCCGGGGTTCACCGACATGACTAAGATCATGTCAAGTTTATCCCATACATATTCCAATACGGAAATTGGCGTCGCCGGGTTAAACACCAGCCCCGCCTTGCAGCCGCAATCACGGATTAACTGAAGGCTTCGATCCACATGCTCACTGGCTTCTGGGTGAAACGTAATGTAATCGGCTCCGGCCTCGGCAAACTCTGGAATAATGCGATCAACGGGTTTGATCATTAAATGGACATCCAGTGGGGCGGTGATGCCGAAGCGTCGCAATGCACGACACACAACGGGGCCAAAGGTCAGATTGGGTACGTAATGATTGTCCATAACATCGACATGGACGATATCGGCACCAGCTGCCATCACGGCGCTGACATCATCTCCCAATCGGGCAAAATCGGCACTGAGTATCGATGGTGCAATCCAAGGCGTCTGTTTCATGTCGATAACCGTTGATTAATATCCCGCAACAGGGCGTCCGTGCTCTCCCAACTCATACACGCATCCGTGATCGATATCCCGTACTTTAATTGAGATAAATCCGATGGGATTTTTTGATTGCCTTCAAACAGGTTGCTTTCCAGCATCAATCCCACGACATGGGGGGTGCCGGCCACGATACTATCCACCACGGATCGGGCGACTTGGGACTGATTTCGATGGTCTTTATTTGAATTTCCATGACTACAATCGACCATCATTGCGGGACGGAATCCGGCGGCGGTCATTTTTTGGGCCGCCGAATTGATGCTGTCCGTGTCGTAGTTTGGGGCCTTTCCACCACGCAAAATGACATGGCCGTATGAATTCCCTTTGGTTTTAATGATGGCGATATGACCTGACGGATCAATGCCTAAAAAATGGTGGGGATGCTGAGAGGCCTGCATGGCATTGATGGCCACATCGAGGTTTCCCTCCGTACTATTTTTGTATCCCACAGGCATGGATAGGCCACTGGCCATTTCCCGGTGGGTTTGTGATTCCGTTGTTCGGGCACCGATCGATGCCCATGACACGAGGTCCGCAATATATTGTGGCACAATCGGATCCAACACTTCGGCGGCGATGGGAACCCCCATACCTGTAATGTGAAGGAGTAATTCCCGCGCCAGGTGAAGGCCTTGAGAAATATCCCCATGTCCGTTGAGAAACGGATCATTAATAAACCCTTTCCAACCTACTGTAGTCCGGGGCTTTTCAAAGTAGCCCCTCATCACGATAAAGAGATTCGGGAGTTCGCGGATCAAGTTCTGCAAGCGCGACGCGTATTCAACGGCCGCTTTGGGGTCATAAATCGAGCAGGGTCCGACCACAATTAATAGCCGGCGGTCATCCCCGCGAAGGATCGATTTGATGATTTCGCGACTGTCGATGACGGTCCGATGTGATTCGGTGGTAATGGGTAGTTTTTCTTTTAATGAGTTGGGCGAAATGAGCGTTTCCATTTCGATAATATTTAGGTCTTGGGTGGGTTCCATAATTGTGCCTCCGCTCACACGTTACCATCCCCTGCTGACCCCGTACAATCGCCAAGGTTTTAAATCAGAAAGGGGAGGGAAAATGAGGCCATGTTTTCGCGATATTCAGTTCACGAATCGATGATTTCAATCCCCGCCACTATTTGGACCCACTGGACGGGGGTTCCGGCTGGACTCACCTACACCCATTTGTGCGTCAACGAGAAGACGCTCGCGTCTCAGGTGCGATTTTGGTATGTGATTTTTTGGCAGGAGGATCGCCCCGTCGGGATCGCTCAGTTTCAATTGTTTCGGTTGGATGCGCGATCGTTTGTCGGTGCCGTTCGGCGGTCCGGAGTGCTGCCCATTATCGAAGCTCAGGTCAAAGAATTGCTGCATAAAGGGGCCGGATTATCCAAAATATGGGTGGTGCTATGTGGGGACCTATATGCCACGGGTCCGTCCTTCTATTGGTTTGAAAATCAGGTGAATCGTGAGGATCAATGGGAATTTGTGAGTACCGCCGTCCGGAGAGTGGTCCAATGGGCGGATGAACGAGTTAGCCCCGAACTCATCGTGATTAAAGATTTTATGCCGGATGAATTGCCGGGGTGGGACGACTATCATTCGGCGGGATTCCATTGTATCGAAACTGACCCGAATATGATTCTCGATCTCCGAGATTGGCGTACATTCGATGATTATTTAGGGGAGGTCAAGGCGCGCTACCGTCACAAAATAAAAGCGGTGATGTCGGCGTGTGAATCAGTCGAATCGCACACCATCCACCCCAATGAGATTGATCGCTATTCCCAACGGATGGACCACCTGCATTCCGCTATTTTTGAGCGCGCCGAGGTAAAGTATTTAAAAGTGCCGGACGGGTATTTTGCCCAAATGAGCAAGTTTCTGCCTCACCATTACACGTTGCGGGGCTATTGGCTCCAGGGCGAATTGATTGGATTTGTGAGCTATCATTTCGATCACTCCATCATGAAGTGCCAGTATTTTGGACTGGATCGCCAGGTACGGGATACCCTGCCGATCTATCAATATCTGTTAATTGATGCCATTGCGGCCGGGCTGGAACGAACGGGAATTCGGACCATTGAATATGGGCGGACGGCCAGTGAAATGAAATCCGCTGTCGGCGCTGAACCACACTCACTGTACGCCTTAGTGAAACACCGGAATCCGATAAAAAATCAGTTAGTCGATGTGTTTGTTCAGTTGTTGCATCCCGTACAATTTGAACGACGCCATGTGTTTAAATCCTGAGTTTATACACTCTGGATAGGACGATTCCGTCCCGGCGAACTTCGGCAACGGTCGGTAATGCTAGCGGCCCCTGGCGCCAGCGGTGAGTGGACACCAAATAGTGGGCGGTATCGGGGTTATGGACCAGGTTCAGTGGTCGGCGTTCGGATACAATCGCTACGTTCACCTCGGCCGGATAGGTATCCCCAATGACGGTGCTCCCTGGGGGGAGCGACTCCAACACCTCACGATTCGTCACGCCCCAATAATCCGTTTCCCACGTGTAAATGATCGATTCCCGAGGCCCGGCCCAACTATTTAGATAACAGTGGGTGTAGGGAAAATAGGTGATCCAAGTACCAAGGGTAGTCACCCAATACGCTGCCCAGATCGCCGGTTCAACCCATCGTCCGACCGACCAACGACTCAAACGTTGCGCGGCCGCGACAACCCCAATGACGAGGGCGGGGTAGATGTACAGTAACTGACGCCATGAATCGTAGATAACGGGTCGAAGTAGCATGATGGCCGCCATCGTAATAATGGAGGGCGCAAGAATAATGACGAGGGGATCGGCACGGCGTTGGCGCCACTGGCGTAATGAAACAAGCCCACCGATCGTGGCGGCACCGGCGGCTATCAGTCCGACCGGATTGAGTG
>RHAI01000053.1 GCA_010028705.1 bacterium | reverse complement strand
TGGGTTCGGCGAGTCGCTTAGGGTACCCTCCGTGCGCGGCGGCCGTCGCCCATTGAGAGAAAAACCGGGCGTAGTCGGCGGATTTCGACGTGAATTTTGGATTTTTGCCATACGTGAATTTTGGATTTCTGGCATAATATTCAAACGCTCCTACCACTGCTGTATTATTACTGGTTTTTTTTGAGGTATAACCCGTCACCCGTTATATTATCGGAAAAAACAAACAATAAATTTCATTTTTCAAACAAACAACCCACTTTTTTACGGGGTTAGAAAGGCCATTCGGAGTCTATTTGACGGCAAAAAAATGCCGAAAATGTTTAAACGGATGCCATTGGTGGAATCTAAACGCGTTCCTTTTGAGATGACCGCCAGCCCTCCGAACGATGCCTTGAAGCATCGGGACCATATCACACCGTATTACCGTATCCCACTACAACTAGGAGCCTCTAATGAACCATTTCCATTCAATTATATTTGCAATACAAGGATGTTGTATCGCCAGTATTATTGCCGGCATATATCACATTCGAAAGATAACGCCACTTTCCGAGACGATTGATGAACCAATCAGCGCGTTATCAACGTACATCCGAGATTCGACCAACGTATTTATTAAGCGGCAAGGCGTACTAACGGCCGGCGCGGTGGTGGTGTTGACGGTGGGATCGATTATCATGTCCAAGCTCGAACTTCACAACAAATTATTTCCTATTCTCGTTAGTTGGGGAATCGTGTGGTCGACGATTATTGGGTACGGCGCCATTCGAATAAGTAATCGACGGATTGAAATGTTGTTGCATCAATCCATCAATGACCCGGTGGGATGGCGACGCAACACCCAGCGGTTAGGATGGGCCATCACATTAATTCCTTTAGGGATTCTGTTCTTTTTACTGAACCTGTGGATGTCAGGTTTTCAATTTGCACTATTTTCGGACACTCGATTCTTAGGCTCGCAGATTCTCCACCAATCGATCAGCAACTCCAACCTACTGCCCGAAATCGCCGCTCATTTTCACATAAAACACATCATTCAATCCGAAGCCGAAATGCTGCTCACGTTTTGTTTTGGAATATTAATTCAAACGTTTCTGGTAAAAATCACCACCCAGTCAATGCGACAGTCAACCCACACCGTCGGGCAACTCGTCGACGAATTTTTTCCGGGAATTGGACCCAGTGATCTCCGAAATCCCGCCAGCATGGCCCATCAAATCGCGCTGTATGCCGATGTCATTTGGGGAAACTTGAGCGTGGCAATTGATCGGTTCCTAACCGCCGTCCTGACCTCGACGATCATCATGTTGATGACTCTCAAGGCCACCCATATGCCGTACAGCACGGCATTTATTCGAATACCGTTCCTAGTGATTGCCCTCGGACTTGCGGCCGCCAGCTGGGTCAGTTGGACCCGTTCCCATGCATCAGTACCTCAACAAACGCTAGGGGTCAGTTTAATAATAACTATCGGTGCGGTGATATCATTTTTTACCGGCGTCATTCCATTGGGCTACCTCTGGTGTATCGTCGCATCGGTCATTTTTTCAGGGATGGTTGGGTTAAAGTTCGGCGCGGGTAACGACGCCCAACACCGGCAATATGGCTACCTACTACTTGTGTCAATCGTGACTCTAGTTTGGGCATCGATCAGCTACAAATGTTGTGATTCAAGCCAGATCGTACTGCTTGGAATGGACGGGATTGGGATTGGAATTGTCACCGTACTCGCCACCTCCATCCCACGGGTTGCCGCCACATTTTCCAGACATTTTCAGGAAGTTACAGCGAGCCAGTCTGAGATTCTTGGCCACCGACAGTCGATTGAATTACCTCAGAGTAGTCTAATATCCGACGTCATTATCAACTGCATCAGCACATTACTTTTATTTATGACGTTTTTAAGTTTATTACCGTATTGGATATCGAAAGTATCACATCCAGTGGTGACATCGATTCTTCAGAAGTATAGCAGTATGCATATTTTAGAAGTCGGAATTCACGATATTCACAATATTTTGTATCTGTCACCAACCAGCAGTCCCTTTTTGTTCGGACTTTTTCTATCAATCGCACTGATCCTCGGCAATTACGCGTACTGGGAATACCACAGTCAATCAATCGAATCCAAACTTTACGTCGAGTCTCAAAATCAACTCACCGAATCGCCGGCGATCATCGAGGGCAAAGAACTACCCAAATACGAAACCAGCATCCAGCGGGTCACGACCCACTCGTTTAGGCGAAGTTTCGAATTTCTCGGTATTTTAGCCGTTCTAGGTCTCGGAATTGTCGGATTAATCGGACTTGGCGGTATTACCGGAGCGCTGGTCGGCTTAATGATTATCACAGGATTCATCGGTCTGGTGCCACGGGGGACCTCTGAGACCGCTCCGATACGTGTCGGATATTTAGAAGTCCAACTCACTACCAAAGCGTTATTGATCCTCACCATTTTATTTAGCGTCGTCATGTTAAACCTAGGATTGGGACTATAATGACAGCTATACACGCCGTAAATTTAGTGCAATTAACGATTCAAGATGGATTATTATCACTTAAACACCCCATGCAGTTTCGACACGCACCGTTGGCGGAAGAAGTGAGTCCATTGCGGCAACTGCTCGAGCAAGAAAACGCGGAATCACTTCTATTTCAATTCAAATCAAATCAACACCCAGTCCGAGTCGAAGTCTGTAATCAATGGTTGAAATGGTCAGAAAAACACCCCGAAATCATCCATTCCTACTTACTAAATTTCGCAAGTGAATCCCTCGAGCATAATGGAAAGCCAGCATCCGAATCTATTTTTTTAGTGGTATCCAACAAAATAAAATTATTGATACGAGAATTAGAAAACGACACCGTTAAAGTTTTAAAAAAAGAACGGAGGTAACGCATTGAACAATTCGGTCGGACAAAACGGATTTAAACCAACACCGGTACAAGCGAGCGGCCTTCAAAAAATAATGGTGGCACAAGCCGAGAAAAGCGAGAAGGTCGAATTAAAACCGGTAAAGGTCTCCCTGTCGTTCAAAGATCGAATTGTTCGTTTCTTTAAAGGAATCTACAATTTTTTTACCAAATCAAGTGGCTCAACACCGTCGGCCACACCGACAAAACCGGCACCCAGCAGCGGCTTACATCTGCCTCAACTGTCAATCCACTCCGACAAACGATCACTCGCCACAATTTCATCAAAATGGGTAAAGCCCACCCATGATCTCAATCAAAAGTTATCGCAAATCACGCTTAATCCCTCTATTTCTGAACTTAAAGCCCTGTCAAAACTAATAGTAGCTGAAAAAGTTCATCTAGGATCAAAGAATCCGGAAACTACGGCCAGCCAAAATAATCTATCGCTTGAAGATACTCAACAACTTCAACGAACAGTGATGGACACGTTGCAGCAGCTCGATAAACTAGCGATCGACGTCGCCGTATCAATCGATACGGAAATTGGAAAAATAGCCCGCAGTATCACGGCCCCATTGACCACGTTAACGACCGAGAATAGCGACAAAATCGACACACTCACGTTTGATGCACTTCATCAACTCAGTACCTCAATCACGGTTGAAGCCAAACACTCTGATCCGGGCGCGTTGTCTCAAATTGCGAAGACCCATCACCTGAATCAATCCGAATTCGATCAACTAAAAGCCAAGGTAGTTGAGTCACGTGAGGTTGCGAAGGACTTAAACGCACGATGCATCGAGTTGGCCCCCGCGCGATGCTTGTCCGAGGTCACGGAATTATCGCTGGATAGTCTTAAACACACCGGATCCAGTGACATCCAATCGAAACTCCAAACCATGGGGTGCTCTCCAAAAACATGCAACGATGTCAACAAGTCAATTGTTGGGCTGATACATTTTGCCGATAGCGTGGGTGCTGGGGCGTCAGCACTGGGTGCGGATATACGATCCATTGGTGACTATTCATCGCCTCAGGCCGCCAGTCGCACAATCTATTCGGAACTAACGGCTAACACCAAACGAGCCATCTGCGATCTTTTTTCCAAAAATATCTTAACAACGGGAACGGAATCGACCGCATTCCTGCGACAACAAGGGTTCCATATGCGGTTTTTTTCACCAACGGAGTGCGCCAAAGATATAGTTGAAGGCAATTATTCGGCGCTCACCCAACGCGACGCATTCTCGATGCCCGGAATGGATACAGCATCTCGATCATTTGATCGGATCAACGCGTCGCTGGGAATGAACGCGGCCACGACACCCCACGCTAAATCTCAAATTGCCATTCAGCAGAGTCTGCACAGTACGTTAAATAATTTAAAGTCTAACGTATCGTTAACTGGAATTGACGGAAAGAAAACCCAGCTCCCTATCCAATCCGTCAAATTTGACGCCCAAACCGTTTCCGCATTGATGACCTGTGCATCTGAGCGTGATCGAAACGATTTTAACCTATTATTTGGGTATGCAATGATTCTCCAACACAAGCTCGACACCGGTACGCCAATGACCGCTCCCCTACCCCCTGAATTCACGGCTCAGTTGGGACAGGTGTTAGGTCTTCACGATCCCAGTCGAGTAACCGAATTTGTGGACAAGGGATTTGCCAACGATAAAGCCGCTGAAAAATCGATGACGTTTATTTCAAATTTCTCAGCAAGACTCGCCCAACGATCGGACATTCAAGGCGTATTGTTTGAAATCGCTTCCACACCGGTCGATAGTATTGACGGGTTCGTCGGAAAACTCTATCGATCCGCCGCGAACACTGGCAGTATCGACGTCGACAATGCTGCCGCTATCGTACGTCAGTATGTCGACAAATTTTCAAATCCAGCCGCCACGAATTCGACGGGCCCCACGGATTTGGATCGAGCGGTGATTCGGTCAAATCGTCGGAGCGTTTTAGAACGAATTGAAGATTTACCGCGTACAATCGGAGCCAATTTATTTGATTTACGAAAAGGAATATCCACTGTCGATGACCGGATTTCAAAAATAAGTTCCTATACCCAAAAAATCCAATCTAACGCGGATGTCATTGCTCAGTGTCAAGCGGACATTGCGACGATCAATTCAACAATTGCTTCCACCCCTCCCCTACCCTCAGGGATTGAAATTCAACATGTCCGTCGTATGGTCAACGCCGACCTAGCCCGAGCCGAACTCACCGCGTTGTCGAACGGGCCCATAGCGAGGCCGTCGGATTCCACTCAATTAGTATCGCCAGACCACCTCGCGGCTAAAATCAGATTTACAAAGCCCCCAACACTATTTGGGACCAATGCCGGGTACGACTTTAAGCATAAGGACATGACAACGGTGTTACGTCATGAGGTAACCAGTGATGGAACACTCATAAAACTCTGTCGCCGGGAGACGGGATATGACGGCAGCATACAGGAAACCAACCTTGGCTATCTTGATCCAACACGAGACAAATCGTTTATTGCGACCTATACCAGGCAAGCATCGAGCGCAATATCGTTATGCGATAATTCTGCAAATACACGAAATGTCCAGTCACAAATCCCGACATCGGAAAGCCGTCAGAAAATTGTCTCTGGAGTTGAACTCAGTCAAAAAAAATCGGTTTTAGAAAAAACGTTAACCGCTGAAACAAAAAAAATGGCCAATCGAGAGGGGAAAAATTCTAACCTTTTTGATACGGGAAGTTCGGCCTTCAAAACCGCTCAAAATGCTGCGAGAGTCGCAATTGCCGAATTCACCCGTGAACAACTCCAAGGGTTAAGTCGATCTGAAATGAAAGAAACGATGCAATCGCTCACCGAATCGATCAATAATGATCCCGCTACACTCGATCGCATTCACGAGAAATTAACTCATTTTTATGGCGCGTCGCAGACGGATTTACGCTCGCTCCTCCAATCCGAAGCACGTACTTTTAACGGCGAGGCATCGTTTAAGGAGTGGCAGGGTGACTATCGATTAAGTGGCCAAGCACGAATTGCTGCAAAAATTACCGATTCAGCTGAATCAACCAACGCCGCGAAACACGACAAAATATTGGAAAAATCACGATTGGTAATCAGCGATTTAGCGCCCGGTGGACGAATACAGTTAAATTTTGGCCACGGGCTCGAAATCAATACGGGCCTAGTCGGGCGATTAGCCACATCAGCCGCCAGCGCGGGTGCCGCTGACGTAAAGTTGACGGCGACAGCTGAAAAATCGGATGGCATATCATTGCTAAAAACGGATGCCGGCTACCGGGTAGAACTCTCTCGAAACGCATTAACGTCGATTGGACTCGAGGGGGTATTTAGCGGCATCGTAACTGTCGGAGTCGAGGGAAACGCAAGCCGAGACGTTGGATATCATTTAGAATTTAATTCGGCGGAAGATGCCGCCAAATTCACTACCGAATTGATTACCGGCAATCTTGAAGGAGTTAAAGACCGGGCCTGTTTTGGTGCGGCGTCTGCCGTTAGTGAGTCCAGTGGAAAATCCATCGGTCTGTCTGCAACAGTGGCGGTTCAGATGGCCGCCCCCATCCCTGGCCTTGACTCCACCCTAAGTCTCGGTTCCGTCAAGCTGTCGGCTTCGGGATCCGTCGCGAATGACACCGTCGAAAATGCACAGCGGCAAACAACCATTACAACGTTATCGTTTTCGGGTAGCATGGTGGTCAATATCGATGCCGTCGCCAGTGCCGCCGGAAAAGTGGTGAGTTTTTTATCAGAACGAAGCCAACCTGATGGGGATGGATTGATCGACAAAGGACTTTCGCGTGCTCATGATGAAGCGACTCAGCGAGCCGAAACAAAAGCAGAATCGCTCAGTACATCACTTGAAACATCACTCACACTCACGTCATCCGTTTCAGTAACAACGAGCCGACAGGGATTTATCGAAAATTATGGAGTTTCCGACAAAGTCGCCTGTAACATCTTGAATCGGACTGAAATGAACGGATCAAATTGCCCATGACAGCCCAACGCTCGAGGGAAAATTAGACCATATCACCCGCAACGACCCCGCCATAAAATCAGCAGTACTGGCCCTTTTGTCCAAAGCCGAACCCGGACAAGAGATTATTGTGGCGAGACAATTATCACCCGATAAGTGTTTTGAGCTTAATACCTTATTAAGTACCTCGGGTAAGTCACCTGATCAAATCACCACCGATTCCCGATTGGCAACGGAATTTGTAAAGGATATTCGAAATTTTGATATCCATTCCATCTCTCTCGTCACCACGGAATCCAGCATCGACCATGGAACATCGACAACGGTACCTGACGGGGTTCGTGATCGGGTGGATCAGAGCCTAGGTGATTTACTTGGAAAAGTGTCAAAAACAACGATCGCTCGAGGATCCGAAATATCCTTAGAAACGGTCGACATCCACGCCATGAAGCAATCATCCTTGGAATTGAGTGATATTCCTGTCCAGATTGATTAGACCCTGCCGACGCAGGACATAGATCCCTTAAAAACGGGCCTTTGACGGAGTCAAAAGTAATGCATGCTGACACCGATGACCCCGAGTGTATCCGACGGTACTCAAGGACGGCGACGGTAATATAACGCGGCGATTCGCGGCGTTAGACTCACCTTTTTCGACCTCGTGTCAGCGGATACGTCCGGGTTGGGTTGTCCACGACAAAATCGAATACTGCCATGAAGCCGGTAAGCTTGTAATCACCTTAAGGATCCAAGCCAATTTTTTAGGAAACGCCACCTCGTGCCGACGATCCTGAATTCCAATTAATATACGCCGACAGGCATCATCAACCGGTAATCGAAACGGCATCGGGAAGGTATTCCGATCCGTTAACGGGGTCTGAACAAATCCAGGACACACACAGGTCACAGGAACTCCCTGGGGTCGAAGATCCAAATCTAAGGATTGGGCCAGGGTTCGGATCGCCGCCTTACTGGCACAATAGGCCGCCGCAATGGGTAATCCACCGTAAGCCGCCACACTACTCATTAATACCAACTGCCCCTGTCGGGACAGCAGCGACGGCAATACGGCATCGATGCAATTGACCATCGATTCAACATTGGTCTTAAAAATACGATGACACGTCGCCGCATTAAATCGACGATCATCATCATAGGCGGCAATACCCGCATTAAGAATTGCGATATCGATTCCCAATTCGGTTATCGTCGTTCGTAATCGGTCAATTGTGTGACACTCATTCAGATCCCCGCACAGTGTCACGACCGACTCCGGATAGCGGTTCAAAAAATGATCGAGAGCCTCGTTATTCCGACCAACGAGTACGACATTCGCCCCATGGGCAATCAGTTGACGAGCTAATTCGGCGCCGATTCCCGAGGTTGCTCCCGTTATTAAAACCCGCTTGGAGTGATAATAGTGATTATTGGTCATGGGAAACTCCAGATTTTGGAACACAACACCCGCCATTTCGATCCAACACGATGAGGTCACGGTTGACGGGACGGGTCAAAACAATCTGTAACGTATTGATGTATCGATTTTGAAATCCCGATTCACAATACGCCAAATAATAATTCCATCGCCGAATAAACGCCTCGTCAAATCCTAACTCAAGTACCGCATCGCGATGGGCATTAAATCGGAGGCGCCATTCGGACAAAGTCCGTGCATAATGCGGGCCAATATTCGCTACGGATTCAATAATTAGAGATGTATCGGCCGCAAGAACCGCCTGAATATGTGCCAAACTAGGTAAATGCCCACCTGGAAATATATATTTCTGGATCCAATCGACGCGGCGACGGTAGTCATCATATCGTTGGTCTGGAATGGTAATCGCCTGAAGAGCCACGATTCCATCCAAGGCCAACAAACTATCAATTGTTTTGAAATAGGTCGATAGATAGCGGTATCCAACCGCCTCGATCATTTCAATCGAAATAATTCGATCATAGGTGCCCCGATGCGATCGATAATCCTCCAAGAGCACCGTTATCCGATCCTGCAGTCCCCGAGCGACCAATTGTCGATTCACTTCGTTAAATTGCTCACGAGACAAAGTCAGCGTTGTCACACGACATCCCGTCGTTTCAGCGATTCGAATGGCGGCGGCACCCCACCCCGAGCCAATTTCTAACACATGGTGATGGGATTGAATCGCTAAGGGTCGAATTAATCGATCAATTTTTTCGATCTGAGCATCGGCTAACGACGTATCCGGCTGGCTAAAAAACGCCGCCGAATACACCATATGATCGTCTAAAAATGTTCGATATAACTCATTACTCAAATCGTAATGCTCCTGGATGTTCGATCGTGATTTAGCGACTGTGTTTCGGCGAAGCCAATGCCCCAATCGCCCAATTAATTTAGATAGCACGGTTCCCCGAATATGCCGTTTCATCACGTGACGATTTCGTAAGAAATAGGTGACCAAATCTGGCAGGGATGGCGACTGCCATAACCCGGCAACGTAGGATTCCCCTAATCCGAGCTCGCCACGACGAACCAATGCCGAAAACACTGAATAATCATCAATGACCCATTGCGCCCGAACCTCGGTGTCGGTGCCGACGACGATCGATTCGCCATTCGGCAACTGTATCCACACTTGGCCCACACAAAAGCGACGTAATCGATTTAGAACCAATGTCATAGCCATCGTTTCAAACCGGCTCGGCGGGCGGCGGCGAATCGTATCGGGGTGTGATGGTAGTGGCCGTGAGGCTGCCGGAACCTTTTTTTTGAAATGGAGAAGAGCGGCTTGGGTGATAATACGTGGCATCGTTGCCGATAATCCCAGCGGATACCGTAACGATGTCCGAAAAATCGCGCCTGACGTCATCGGGAACTCCTTCGTTTGAATTAAATTAGCATAAAATATAGTCTGCATATCTCGGACCAACCGAATATGGATTTCGATTGTATCCAATCGATTCAAAATCCGAAAATGATAGGTGCCGACATCAGGTAAAAACGGGGACACGTGAAAGACTTTCGATTGACGACTGTCAATATACCGGCAACCCGGCGACACTGGGATATAGATTACATGCTTGTCATGATACGTATTCGTCACCTCGGCAACGATCGATCGACAAGTTCCATCCAGGTTGGATTCAAAATAAAACGATACGGGGTTAAATTGGTACCCGCACCATTTTGGTAAAGTCAAAAGGTACGTTGGATTTGGAGAATCCAATCCCCAACGTTGACGTAATTGGCAATATTTTTCCCAAATTGATTGATCCGAATGGTCCAAGTAATCGCTGGATTGGATCGATAACCAATTGAATCGATCGATTGAAAATAAGGGCCCTAACGGGGAGTGGGAGAGCGACTGGAGATCCAGCCACACATAGGGCAAGTCGTAGTTAAATTCATGACGGGCACCGATAAATCGTCGATGAACTGTGCGGGCCACTCGAATCATCGAAGGGTCGCTTCTAATTCACTAATCGCGTGTATCGCCGATCGCACCGCATCTTCATGAAACCCATACCCGAAATAACTGCCACAGCACACCACTCGTGACTGGCGATTCAGCTGAGGGAGCTCCGTTTGTGTGGCCATTGACTCTCGATTCATGATTGGATGGGTATAGACCATATCTCTAATGATCCGGTCGGGCCGAATGGCATCACAATCGTTAAGAGTGACAAAATAATCGGTCGCGGATTTCAGAGACTGTAACCGATTCATCCAGTAGGTCACACCGGCAGCGGCGGTCGTGATTCCCGCCCGAAAATCGCGGACATTCCATGAACACCATGCCGATCGACGCGGTGGCATGACGACCGGATCCGTATGCAACACCGTCCGATTGGTTGAATAGTGCCAAGCCCCAAGTAGCCGACGGTGAGCCGGTGACGGATGAGTGAGCAAATGGAGTGCTGTATCCGCATGAGTGGCCACAACCACCCCATCATAGTGAAGTGCATCCGATGCCGTGGTGACTCGAATGGAGTCGCCCAAATCGTCAATCCCGCACACCGGTGTTGACTGTCTGATATGCCCCGAAATCGATGGAACGACCCGATCAATATACGATTTTGATCCGTGCGTAATGGTTTTCCACGGCAACCCCTTACCAATTTCGAGTAATTGATGATTTTTCCAAAATCGAACAAAGGACGCCAATGGAAAATTTAAGCTATCGGACAGAGAAGCTGACCAAATCGCACTGGTCATTGGCAAGACATAGTAGCGAATGA
>RHAI01000052.1 GCA_010028705.1 bacterium | reverse complement strand
ATTCCGAATTGTTAGAGCTCGGTGCGACCTATTATTCCTTATGGAAACGGCAGGCTGAACAGTCGGAATATGAAGCTCGATTAGCCAATCTAAAAGAGACGGACGTTTAGCCCTCAGGGGACATTATTTTTTTTTAATTAATCCAAATAACTTATACAGAACCCGTACGTCACGGGATTCTAACTTAGTTCGACCGAGAACCCGTCGGAATAGATTTACAAATGCGGTAGTTCCATTTCTGGTTTTAAATGGGAGTGTTTCCACAGATTCGCCAATGAGTTCGAATAGCCGTTCCTGTTCCAATTTTGTGGCTAAATTCCAGTGGTATTGGGGTGTGGAATGTAGTGTTTGAAACAGCTCGTAGGCGTATACCATTACAGCTTGCGATAAATTTACTGCAGGGTATTCCGTTGCGCTTGGAATAGTTGAATGGTAATTGCAAAGGGCCAGTTCCTCGTTGGTCAGTCCGTTGTTTTCTCGGCCGAATAGAATTCCGATCTGGGTTGAAGGCGTTAAATAACAGTTCAATTCAACTGCAATGTCTTTGGGGCTATAAATTGGCCACTGATTTTCTCGCTTGCGATTCGTTGTTCCAATCAAAATATTCATTTCCCCTGCAATTTCGGAAAGGTGTTGGACAACTCTAATCCGACGAATTAGTTCTTCTGAACCCCATCCAAATCTAAACGTATCGTCAACTAGGTACTCGACCGGGTTCACCAGTATTAGATTTTTTACTCCCATATTCGTGCAAGCGCGGCAAATCGATCCTATATTTCCAGGAGTTTGTGGTTCCACAATTATGAAGTGAATTTGGTCAAGAATCATTGTTTATAAATCCTGAGTAGCAATATCTGTATTGAAAGTGAACAGTTTTCGTACACAACGCAATGGCATTACAAATGCTATCAAACTATCGGTGACAATAAAATATGGAGGTTCAGTTATGCTATTGACGTTATCATCCCCATCTTATTTTTCTGGTGATCGGAAGGAGTGCAGGTCCGCTAATCAACGAGATCGTGGATCTATTCCAATTGAGTGGAAAGAGTATCGTGATCGAATAATAGTGCGGGCCGAATTGCCGGGAATCCCCCGAGATTCAGTTGAATTGTCTTACCGCGATAGATGTCTCGTGGTGAAGGTGTCAGGTACGGTGCCGACTGAAAATGATGGACAGCCTGAACGGTCCTATAGTGAATTTACATTCGGTAATCGATCTCGAATGGTTGCAATTCCAGATGAAGTTGAGGTTTCCGGAATAGAAGCGGGGTTCGTTGATGGGGTGTTGACAATCCGACTCCCGAAAAGAAAGGGCTCGACCGATGGGTATATCCCTATTAAGCAAGGACACCTAAATAATGGGGCGGCCCTGTCGGAGTCAATCGAGGCCAGTTAGTATCGTATTTATTTGGCCCTGTTGGCGCAGGGCCTGTACCATTTGAAGATATTGCGTCGTACAGCGTGGCTGAATCAGGCGCAAGCTATGTTGAGACTTTTGACCCTGGGGAACGTGCCTGAAGGTACTTGTCCACGGTCACCGGGAATATGACGCGGCTAGTGGCTTGGCCATCAGCACCTAATTGTGGGGAATATAGCGCGGTGCAAGTGCGTCCCCCCTCTTCGGATAATTTGTTAAAGCGATACCAGTGTTATTGGTAGCCTTTTTCCCAATCGATTAAACGTTCAATTTGAGGCTCATACCGGGAACTGTATGCTAACGCTTGCGCCAACTGTCGCCGTTTTACAAATGAATCGTCTTCTGTCGAGGCTTGCTCCTCAATAATTCTAGCGTTACTCAGCAGGTACATGGCTTCAGACATTGTCAGCGCACGATCTGGTTTGAACGTTCCATCTGCCAGCGCGAACATCAGTCCATTTTGAATGGCACATTGGATGTAACTTGCATCCGGATCATTTTTAGGTACGTCGGGAAACAGATCGTAGGTAACTTTTTCCAGGGGAAGTTTTAATATTTTAATCATTGTTTTAACAATATACCGTCGAGTAACGTCTTTTTCGGGATAAAATTTACCGTCGGCATCCCCATCGAGTACGCCTAGGGTAGAAAGGAACTCTATCTCTCGACGCTCTTTTACCTGACGCGTGAGGTCTGGGTACGAGACTAGGCGAAGGATGCGTAGTTTGTAGTTGAGTGGTTTTTCATCGGTTTTAGCGGATAGGTTAATTAAGTTTTTACCCGGTTTTAATGGCCGTGAGTAGGAGAAGTTATTGTCTTTATCCAGGTAAACGGGTTCGCCATCAACCTCGATTTTGGAGCACATTTTTGATGACTTACCGATGAGTCGAATGGCATCTTTGTAATGTACATATTTATCATTCGGGAAGGACAGCGCAAAAAAGAACGGGTAATTTTCAACTTGGGTCTGGTTGCCAGCTTTGTCGACGGCAAACAGTTGCAACGATTTTATTGCAGTTGGGGGCATATATTCATTTCTAAACTCAGCCGGCATAACTAAGGTCGCGGTCCACAGATTCTTTGTATCATCTTTGTAGAATTCGAGAGCTGCGCCTTCAAGCCCTGAGTCTATTTGAGCGACGTCTTCGTTACACGATACCGTAATTTTTAACGTGTCAATTTCATTGGCCATGATATGAACATTTAGCGAGGGCGGGGTCGTATCTGAAGTTACCAGAATCGGTTCGGAATCGACGGAGGTATCTTTATCAACTGAAAACGCAGTTATAGCTATCTTGTTTTTGCCTTCCGATAACGGGAAGTTCGAGTAGTTCCAATTTCCGTATCGGTCTGAGTATGTTGTTCTGGCTAGATTCCCATTGTTATAGATTCGTATAGACGTTTCTTTGGGCCCGATCCCCGCGATGTTAAGGTGACGTTGCTGTGTGAGTGTCTCCGATTGGGGCGTGAGTATCCGGGGCGTTTTCGGGCGTGATGACCCCAGAAGTGAAAGGGAGAAGTAATTGTCAGGATCAGCTTCAATAGCCCCGGTATGTTGGGTATACGTATAGTCGAGCCGTAAGCTATAAGCCTCATCAAGAATTCCGGCCGTGATATTGTCAAACTGTAGGCCGACACCCGCTGAAATATCGGAAAAATTGGTGGACCCGCGGACTGTCAAGTTTGGGTGTAGTAGGTATTCGGATCCTAGACTTAGACTTTTTAAATCATTTTGTAGAAACAATGATAACGTGTCATCGAACATATCTGCCCGCAATCCAACAAATATTTGAAAGGGTACATAAGCCTCTTGACCATTGGTACTCCATGACATCCCGGAGCTTAGAAGGTTGAGGATTGATGCGCCAATGTGGATTTTATCGATGTTGTATTGGTTGAAATAGTAACTCGCAATTGTTCCGATATCGAGTCCCACGGAGTACCGTGATTGGCCATTTATATATTCTCTGAATAGTTTTGCATTTGTGCCAGCTGACAGAATATTGATGCCGGCGATGTCATAGAGTTCGGTTGCGGCGCTGGCATTAATAATGTCAAATCCCGCCCCATAGCTTCCGATCGGCACTATTCTGTCATTATACGACGCGGTTTCTGGATTCTTGTCAGATGATATCGCTCCGTATGATAAACCTAATTGTATTTTTTGAGGCACCGGCTTGTTATTTATATTGAGCATGACCTCGATTGGCCAGCAGAAATTCGCTACTTGGTACGAGAAGTTATTGCTTAGGATACTTTGGTTCGTAAATGTAAGGGGGTTGGCGTCCAACTGACCGAATGATGCTGGGTTTAAAAAAATTCCAGAACTATCTTTCAATGTTGGAACAGTAGTGCCTAGGGCGGAGAATCGTGCTCCCACCATTTGGGGCTGGGGATTTGCAATCGATCGTGCGGTTTGGGCACCAACCGAATCGGATAGCACCGCAGCTGAAATCGTTAAAAATAAAATAAAAGTCTTATTAATATATTGCAAACTTAGTCACCGCATTCGATTTATTGCCGTTTACATCTGTTGCATACACTTTGCAAAAATACATTCCGGAATTTAAAAATGACGTGTTGTAGTCATATGAAATTGTTTTGTACCCGAGGGTTGTAAATTCTCGTTGTTCCTCTAAAACAAGTTGCCCGACATGATTGTAGATATAAATCTTCACCGATGCTGGTTGCGTCAGGCTAAATCCCATGGTTAGGGGAACGGTCGGACTTCGCAAATAAGGGCTTGGATAAACGTAAAGATTTTCTATTTTTACGATGTCGGATATCGAAAATACGATATATGTCGTTTGAAGCGGATTACCTTGAAGATCGGAAACGTCGATTGTTAATGTTCCTCCACTCGAACCCATGTCTTGGATCGTGAGTACGCCGGTTGAGGTTGTATAGGTATAACTGCCGAATGCCGCCGATTTTAATCCGGTCGTGAATAAACCACCTAAGCTAGTTAATGATTTTGACAATTGAATTCCATTTAATCGGACTACAATAGAGTTTTCATCGATATTTTGACCGGAGTTCGTAAAGGTTACTTTTAAGGCACTTTGTTTTGGTATCGCGTCGCGATTTCCAAAATGTTGAGTCTGAGTATCAAATATAACTTGAGTGTCTTGGATGTAGGCTGGAAATTGCCCGGGAGTCGTTGTCAGTTTTTTGGTGATATTTATTCGTTGTGCTGAAGTAAATGCTGGCTCCAATGTTCCCACACTTTGGTACCGTACAAGTTCAGCGCTACCTGGCAGGTTCGAAATTGGGTAGATTGAATCGGGTACTGAATACTGTACATAGGCATCTAAAAATGCAATGCCATCGCTTAACGCATTATCGTGTGTGCATTTAAAATTAGTCGAAAAACTTCCGTTAGGAGGCACAGAGTATGGAGGGGCTACATCAGGTGTTCGGGTGAATTCAAAACTAATATCCGCTCCAGAGACCGTAGATGTATATAAACGAGGTTCTAATTGAGTCACGGAGATAGTAGTTGAGGTCGGATTTGTTAGCGTGATTGTGCTGGTGAATTCAAAGTTGTTTACCGGGGTGTAATCAATATTTGTGATCGTTAAGCGTGATGCGCTGGGAGTTAGGGTCGCGGCAGACGCGGGGTATGGTAATGATTGCCCGCCGAGGGCTATGCTCGACGACGCGGTTAAATTTGAAAATTGTGCCCGAATGTTTGGGACCTGCGAGTTTTGGGACGCATTAACCCCGATATCATATAACACGATTAGGCTGTTTTTCCCCGTATAGATCGGAACTCCATTTATATTGGCAAAGGTATCGTTTGACGGGTTACTTACCGATCCAAGAAGTGTATCGGCGGTATCGAACTTGCTATTTAAGTTGGAGTCTCGATAAATCCATACTTTTGATACACCCTCGTTTGATGGGCTAAATGTAGACGATTCGTTTTTAATGGTTATATTCGTTGAAGTAAATGTTCGGGATGAATTGATGCTTAATAACATCATTGGGACTCGGACTTGACCTTGAATCGCGAATGTTGGGGTTAAGGTGGTTGACGATAGAATGCTGATGTCTAACGCATTACTGAGCTGAACTTTGGCTTCCGGTGTCGCTGTAAATGGTTTGGTACCACTTAGACTAATTGCATATATTGTATTCGAAACGTTTGCTGTTCCGAGTGCGTTATCGAGGCGCGCAATGGAATAGGCGCCTGAATAGCCAGTGGCCGGTGTCGATTCCGAAATGTTTTGTCCAAAATCATACTCAGTAAAGATCCGGACGGCATTATTATTTAGATACTGCGTGGCTTTGTCCGCGTCGGAGTCAAATTTATTAATTATGAACGGTGTGCTCAAAACATTGAGTGTTATTATCGCCCTGTCTGTTTGGTTGTACCCTCGACCCAATGGGCAATTTGCGATTAAGGTATCGATAGACGGGGAAAATACTCCGTCTCGGTTAGAGTCCGCGTATAGCTTTATTCGTTGGATGTTTTTGGGATCAGAACTCGTGGTGATAAACGGTACGTTGCCAGGATTTTGAATATTGATAGTGGATAACGAAATATCGACTTGATTTGCCCTGAGTTCAAACTCAAAGATTGGCACCTCACTGTTTGCTCCAAAGACATCGGTCGGGTTAATCAGTGATTTTACATAATCACTGTTGCATGACAATCCGGCGACGTACGCTGATCCTGCCTGAGTTGGCAAGGGGGACTGAAGCGCTATGCTCCCTCCTGAGAGTTCCCCCGTACCGGTTAGGCTCTTGAGCTGAGCTTTGACCTTTGTATTGTCGGTGACATTAAAGTCAGATCCGATGTCGTACACGACAAAAAGATTTGCCGTGATCCCATCTTGTAAATTGATATCATTCAAATTGGGAAACGTGAACGTGACAATGTTGGACGAGGTAAAACTGCCGGCATAAACCTCAGAAATGGCGGTATAGTTGTCGATAAATTCTGAATTATACGTGTCTTCGCCGTTATTGCCCTTATAAAGGTAGGCGGCCACTATTCCATTTTTCATATCTTCAGAGGTCACGAAGTTACTTGCTGAATTTTGAACAACGAAACTCACCCCCTTGTTCATGTTTTCTCCGGACATGGTAATACTTAATTTTAGAGCGCCGACTTTCGTTTGACCTGGTAATACTACTGAAGGGAGAATCGACGTGATATCCGTAGTGCGTAGACCGGTAATCGTGACCGCGTTTTCACTGTCATATCCCCCAAAGTCAATATCGCTCCCGTTTGCTTGAAGTAATTTAATACTGGTAGTCGCCGCGAGATCTGCCGATGAGTCAATCGTGTAAACAATAAAATATCCTTTTGGATTGCCGCTTGTGATGAGTTCCGATGGGACCGAGAATGTTTGCTGTCCCTTTGTAAGACCGTCATAGCTTAAACTGACGAGTTCGGTATCAACACCTTCGTCGAAACTTCCTTGCACTCCGGCTGTTGAACTGTCTCGGTACAAGGTCGCTCGGGAGATTTTGTTGCCTAAGTACACTTTTGATGCGCTGTTTTGAAATGTCAAGGAGTTGAGGTAGGAGTCGCCACCGATTGAATTGAATTTGAAATATATCATCGACGCTTTGCTACCTTGCGGGGCGTATCGCTTGTCAACGGTTGTTTCAATTAGGGATAAAGTTTGAGCAGTGATTGGGGCGGCTAAAAAGAGAAATGCCATTAATATTAGTAATGGGCTCGTGCGTTTGTACGAAATTTTGGGCTTACCCGTTATTAATTGACTCATTTGGGGCCGTAGTATATCAGTCGAAGTATGGATGAGGCCATGGCATTATTTTTTAACGATGTGTACACGCAATGCGTTTAAAGGCAACAGCTTTTAATTCGCTTTCGGCCCACTCATCCTCGGGTGTTGAGTCAGCCACTATTCCGCAGCCGGTTGAGTATTCGATGGTGCCGGATTGAATGGTGGCGGTTCGAATGGCGACGTTAAATTCATGGTGCTGGTTCATGCTAACGTATCCAATCGAGCCTGTATATACGCCACGTGGCGTGTCTTCAAGTTCGTTGATTATCTCCATGGACTTGGCTTTCGGCGCCCCGGTTATTGATCCTCCGGGAAAGAGTGATGCGAAGATATCCATTGTCGACACCGAATCAGGTAGATTCCCGATTATATCTGCAACTAAATGATGCACTGTTGAAAAGGTTTCCACTCGTTTTATTTTTTCAACCTTAATACTTCCTGGTTTACATAGTTTTCCCAGATCATTCCGGATGAGATCTACAATCATCAAGAGTTCAGCGTTATTTTTTTCGGATTCAGCTAGTGATTGGATTGCCGTTTCGTCGTGCCCATGAACACGTTTTGATGTTCCTTTAATTGGCGAGCTGTGAATTACTCGGTTTTTGGTTTTGAACAAAAGTTCTGGTGACATTGACAAGATGTGAACGTTGTTTGTTGCGATGTAGGCCCCGTAGGGAGACGGATTGGTGCGTCGCATTGATGTGTATAGACTCAGTGGGTCGCCAAAAAACGAACCTCTGATTCGTCGTGATAGGTTAATTTGGTAGATGTTGCCGTTTTTAATATGTTCGAGTGCCGATCGTGTTTGCTTGATATACGCCGATTTCTCATCGGTAGGCTCGAGGGTGATCGAATAACCGGTTGGGCAAAAGTTAACAGAGCGGCGAATTTCGTTTTCAAAATCTCTTGGGGATCGATTCGAGAGCATTTTGTTGCTTATGATGTGCGTTTCTTGGGTCGTGTGATTGATTCGAATTATCATCGGATACACGCCAAGATAAACCGATGGGAAGGTAGGTAGATTGAAATTGATTCGTCGGAACTCATCTAAGTTCCACTGTGAAATCGCTTCGTAGCCAATGTAGCCCGCGATGCATCCTTCGTGATCGATCGGCGTTTCCCCATATGAGAGCCAATAATTAAAAAAATGAGACATTTCGTCGCGAGAAGGGTTCCCGTGCAGGGTCGCGATCGGGCTGACCATTAAAAATGAGAATTTGGAATGCTGCGATGAGTCGTCGGAGCTATCAAGCCAAATAAATCCGTCATATTTTCGTAATGTTTCGATGAGCTGATCTAACGGGATGTCGCTGATATCAACCGGTTCGGAGTGGCTCACAACTGTAGTTATCCGTCGATTTTTAGTACTGATAAAAATGCTTCTTTTGGAACCTGAACGGAACCAATGTTTTTCATTTTCTTTTTGCCTTCCTTTTGTTTTTCCAGAAGTTTTCGTTTTCGGGTGATGTCTCCGCCGTAACATTTTGCGATAACATTTTTTTTCATCGCCGAAATAGTTTCTCTAGCAATGACCTTACCACCTATAACTCCTTGAAGTGCCACCTCATACAGTTGACGGGGAATCAGTTCCTTAAGCTTTTCCGCCATTTTTCGAGCCGTGTAGGGGGCTTTGCTAATATGCGAAATAAAGGATAATGCGTCCACAGGGTCGCCATTGATCATCATGTCGACCTTGACTAGTTTTGACGGGCGGTAATCCTCGAACCAATAATCCATACTGGCATATCCTCGGGTTCGAGATTTTAACTTATCAAAAAAATTCGAAATTAATTCATTTAAAGGGATTGAGAATGTGAGCATTTGGCGCTCTGCGTCGATAAGCTCGGCTTTTTTATATTCCCCCCGATGTTCTTGTGCCAGCTCAATCACAGTGCCCAGAAACTGCGACGGAGTGATTATGGACAGCCCCATATAGGGTTCTTCTGTAGACGCTATTTGCTGAGCGAGTGGGAACTGCGCTGGGTTCTCAATTTCAACCTGTTCCCCATTCGTTTTAGACAGGCGATAGGTCACGTTGGGAGCCGTCGCAACAAGTTCAATATTGTATTCTCGTTCAATTCGTTCCTGAATTATTTCCATGTGCAGAAGGCCTAAAAATCCACAGCGATATCCAAATCCCAGCGCTTGGGATGATTCGGGAATGAAATTTAGTGAGGCGTCGTTTAGCTTTAATTTTTCCAGTGCATCACGTAACCCAGGGTAGTCTTCGGTATCGACTGGGTAGAAGCCGCAAAAAACCATGGGTTTGGCTTCCGTATAGCCCGGGAGAGGGGTTGTTGCCGGGGCCTTGGCGTCAGTGATGGTGTCCCCAATGCGAGCATCGGCTACATTTTTAATATTTGAGATGATATACCCAACTTCACCACACTCTAATCGCTCACCGGGAGTCATTTTTGGCCGAAAATATCCGACATCAAGCACGTCGAATACGGCATCGGATGACATGAGTTTTATTTTTTGACCTTTTGAAATGCTACCACTCATGATTCTGACGTAAGTAATGACGCCACGATATGCATCGTAATGGGCGTCAAAGATCAATGCTTTGGTCGCAATTTCAGAGTCGGCGATTGGGGCAGGGATTTTAGCTACAATCGCTTCTAAAATATCCGATATCCCCAAGCCGGTTTTTGCGCTGCATCGAAGGCAATCTTTTGCAGGAATTCCGAGCACTTGTTCAATTTCATCCGCCACTCGATGAGGGTCGGCGGAGGGGAGGTCGACTTTATTGATTACTGGAATAATTTCCAGATCGTGCTCGAGTGCAAGATAGAAGTTGGCCATTGTTTGTGCTTCAATGCCTTGTGTCGCATCGACCAACAGCAACGCTCCCTCGCAGGCGGCTAACGACCGGGAAACTTCGTAACTAAAATCAACGTGGCCTGGGGTATCGATTAAATTGATGATGAATGATTGTTGGGACTTAGCGACGTAGTCCAGTCTCACGGCTTGCATTTTGATTGTGATCCCGCGTTCCCGCTCAATGTCCATTGAGTCCAGAAGCTGATGTTTCATTTCCCGCTGGGAGACAGTGTCGGTGGTTTCGATGAGGCGATCGGCAAGGGTGGATTTGCCATGATCGATGTGAGCAATAATGCAAAAATTACGTATGTTTTCCATAAGGGGAGATACTATATCATTAATTTTTTGCGTCTTGAACCAATTGGAGGAGTAATAATGACGATTTCATTTGATTGTTTACATCAAATTGCGGATGAAGCCGCTCAAATAGCGATGCACTATTTTAACAGCCGTACGATATCAGTGTCAGAAAAATTGGATCACAGTCCAGTCACTCAGGCGGACATTGAGATTGAGTCGATGGTTCGGAATGCCGTACGAATGATTGATTCCAGAATTGGTATACTCGGTGAAGAGTTTGGTGAGTCTGGGGATTCGAGTGTACGACTGATTGTCGACCCTATCGACGGGACTCGAAATTTTGTTCGCGGTATTCCTTTTTTTGCAACGTTGCTCGCGGTTGAAAGCGATGGAGACATTATCTCAGGACTAGTCAATGCCCCATTTTCTGAAGAGAGATGGTGGGGAATGCGGCATGAGGTGCACGGATTTGCACGGTACCGGTCACGGTGGGGCGAATCTGAATTGGGGGTCTCGCACATCGATAATCTCGCTCGGTCTCAGTTATTTCATGGGAGTTTATACGGCTGTGAGTCTCAGTCAACTCCCCGAACATTGTTTGATTTGGCATCGAAAACTGATCGCCAGCGAGGTGTCGGGGATTATTATATGCATATGTTGGTTGCGGCTGGGGCCGGTGAAATTGGGGTGGATTTCGGACTTAAGCCATGGGATAAAGCCCCCTTGAAGGCGATTGTTGAGGGCGCCGGCGGGCGCGTCACCGATGTGGACGGTGGGTTTACATTAACAAGCGGATCGATTATTAGCACCAACGGCAAAGTTCATGATCGAGTCCTTGAGATTATTGGGGCCCC
>RHAI01000051.1 GCA_010028705.1 bacterium | reverse complement strand
GGTTGAGTTGATCGTTCCTGTGGCTTGTGAAGAGCGGTTGCGGTTTGCCATTCGTGAAGGTGGACGGACTGTCGGCGCGGGCGTTGTGACTCAGATTATTGAGTAGTTAGGTTGTTATTGTGAAGGTAAAGTCGAAAGTTAAAAGTCAACAAAAAATACGTATTAGGTTAAAAGCGTTTGACGGTGCGATCATCGATCAGTCATCTGAGAGGATTGTTTCGGCGGCTGAAAGGTCGGGAGCCAAGGTGATTGGCCCCGTTCCCCTGCCCACTCAAAAAAAGATATGGTGTATTCTCAAGTCCCCCCATATCGATAAGCGAGGGGGGGAGCATTACGAAATTCGGATCCACAAGAGGCTTATTGATATAGTTGATCCGCCGGCTTCTACAGTTGACGCGTTGATGCAACTTGATCTTCCCGCCGGCGTAAATATCGAAATTAAGCTTAATTAGTGTTTAAGTTCAAAGTTAGGATCTGAGTGATGAAAAAGTTTTTTATTGGAAAAAAAATTGGGATGACCCAGTTGGTTGATGAGGAAGGTGTTGTTACACCCGTTACCGTTTTGAGCGCTGATCCTTGCCTGGTTGTTGATACCCAGGAGGCCAAGGACGGTATGGTTACCGTTGTTCTTGGGGTTGGTTCGGTAAATCATAAACGCTTGAATCGTTGTGGTACTGGTTTTTTCAAGAAAAAGGGTATCGAACCTAGGGCTTATTTGAAAGGTTTTAGAACGGAACTGGCGTCTGGTTTTTCTGTTGGGCAAGAGGTAGGCGCAGATGTCTTCGCTCCGGCAGATTTGGTTTCAGTTCGGTCTAAAACTATTGGTCGCGGGTTCACTGGAACGATAAAGAGGCATAACTTTTCTAGGGGGCCGATGGCACATGGGTCAAAAAGCCATAGGATACCTGGTTCAATTGGCGCCGGTACAACCCCAGGCCGCGTATTTAAAGGGTTACGTATGGCTGGCCATTACGGTGATGAGTTTGTCACGGTAAAAAATCTTCGGGTTGTAAGGGTAGATCTCGAGGGTAAGTTAATATTTCTTGCCGGAGCTGTTCCTGGCAAAAACGGTTACGTAGAGATATTTTCTTAAGGGTGACGGAGTATTTATATATGAAAGTTCCTATATTAAATTTAGATGCATTAACAGAGGGAGAGAAAGAAATAGATTTCTCTTTTTCTAAAGAAACCTACAATATTAGTCATATCGCTCATTTAATTAAACGAAATCAGGATTCTGCCGCTCGGCAAGGTACCCACTCCACTAAAACCCGTGGGGAAGTCGCTGGGGGTGGCGCTAAACCGTATAAACAGAAGGGTACCGGTAAGGCAAGGCGCGGATCGAATCGTACCCCTTTACGTGTTGGTGGAGGTGTTTCTTTTGGCCCAAAACCTCGTAAATATTTTGTCGGTGTAAATCGTCGTGTGGTTAAATTGGGATATAAGCTGTTAACCCGCGAGCTTTCGGGTAGAATTTGTATTTTAGATGAGACGTCTCTGGGCGCTGTAAAAACGCGTCTTTTTTCTGACTTCTTGAGGAAGGTGTCTCCCGTTCGGCTGGGCAAGGTTCTCTTGGTGGTTACAGAAAACCCCCAGGATGATCGTGTCATACTTTCAGCTAGGAATCTTGAGTGCGTTACTTGTACATATTCAACCTGGATTCCGGTTGAGTTGTTCGCTACGTCGGATTTTGTTGTGTTTACGACGTCAGCATTTTCTGATTTGGAAGAAAGGGTTTTTAAATGAGTCGTATTTCATTTCCCACACCTGTAGTTACAGAAAAATCGTCCTCACTTCTTTCCAAAAACGTTTATATTTTTTATGTAGATCTTAGTGTTAACAAAATTGAGTTCGTTAAATTTCTAGAGAAAACTTACAACGTCAAAGTGTCTAATGTGAACTCCTTGGTTGTTAAAGGTAAAGCTATTGTCCGTGGTAGGTTTAAATCCTTACGTCCGGATCGCAAAAAGATGATTGTTACATTGAAAGATGGATTTTTTATTTCTGACTACAAGGAATTGTTCTAGGGGTTAATATTATGGTTACAAAAAAATTTAAGCCGACTTCCGCTGGTCGGCGTTCTAAGCAGGTTGTTGATTACTCTAAACTTAGCAAAGCTAGGCCGGAAAAGTCTTTAACGTTAACTTTGACTAGAAATTCGGGGCGAAATAGCTCCGGGCAAATTACTGTTAGGCATCGTTCCGGAGGTGTTAAAAGGCTGTATCGCGTGGTCGATTATCGCCGTATTAAGGATGGTATTCCCGCCACAGTAGCTGGGATTGAGTACGATCCTCATCGCACCTCATTTATTGCTTTGTTGAGCTACGCCGATGGTGCAAAGTCGTATATTCTAGCGCCTGATAAGCTCGCTGCGGGTGACATTGTCGTTTCCGGGAATGATGTAGATATCAAAGTTGGAAATTGTTTGCCACTTGAGCGGATTCCGGTGGGAACAGTTGTTCATAATGTCGAGCTTGTTTCAGGGAAGGGCGGGCAGTTGGCTAGGTCAGCTGGTTGCTACGTTACACTGGTTGCTAAGAACAATGGTTATGCGGTCCTGAAGTTGCCCTCAGGCGAAGTTCGTCAAGTAAATATTGCATGTAGGGCTACTGTTGGGCAGGTTGGTAATTCTGAGTATCGGAATACTAAGCTGGGTAAAGCCGGGGTGTCTAGGTGGTTAGGCTTGCGCCCTCAGGTTCGGGGAGCGGTCATGAATCCGTGTGATCACCCGCATGGAGGTGGCGAGGGTAAGGCACCTGTTGGGCGATACGCCCCTATGACCCCTTGGGGTAAGCCTGCTTTGGGTTTAAAGACAAGAAAAGGACGAAAAAATTCGTCCCGGTTTATTTTGAATTCTCGGAAGAAATCGTAGGAGTATCGTTTATGGGTCGTTCGTTAAAAAAGGGTCCTTTTGTTGATCTGTCTCTTTTAAAAAAAGTAGAGGGAATGAATCGTTTGGGTGAGAAAAAGTTGGTTAAGACTTGGTCACGGAGGTCAACGATTGTTCCCGATATGATTGGCCATACCTTTGCTGTATATAATGGAAAAAAACATATTTCCGTTTATATCCAAGAGAGCATGATTGGGCATAAGCTAGGGGAATTCGCGCTCACAAGAACGTTTAAGGGTCACAGCGGCGATAAAGGTAAAAAATAGTTATGTTAAATGGTATTGGTATACAATGTTCGGTTAGACAAAAAAATATTAGAATTTCTCCATACAAGTTAAGACGGGTTGCAGACATCATAAGGGGGAAGCGTGTTCAGGTAGCTAGGTCTCTTTTGTCTGCTCTCCCCCATAACGGCTCTGGTGTTTTGTTGAAACTGGTTGATGGCGCTCTGGCAAACGCTCGTAATAACCACGGGGCAGGCGGGTCATCGGAGTTCGTTGTTGATAAAATCCTTGTCAACGGAGGTCCTGTTTCCAAGCGTTTTCAGCCAAAGGGGCGGGGGCGGATTTATCAGATTCTGAAACCGACCAGTCATGTATATATTCTGTTGAAAGAGGTGGTATAGATGGGTCAAAAAGCTAATCCGAATGTCCTTCGGTTAGGTATAGTTCGTCCTTGGGATGCAAGTTGGTTTTCTGAAACAGATTACAGCACCTTTTTGCTCGAGGATTTTAAGGTTCGTAGGTTTTTAAAAAAAGAATTGTTTAAAGGCGGCGTTTCACGGATCGTTATGAAGCGTAAAGCGGAATCAACTGAAGCTAACGTCTTCGTTGCCAGGCCTGGGATTATATTTGGTAGGAATTCGATTGATACAAGTCATCTTACTACTGAGTTAAAATCTATTGTTGGTAAGGTAATTAAGGTTAATATTCTCGAAGAGAAAAACGTTGAGATGTCGGCTAGACTGGTCGGCGAGTGGGTCGCCTTCCAGTTAGAAAAACGGGTTCCCTTCAGGCGGGCGATGAAAATGGCCGTTCAGAAATCTCTGAAGGCTGGCGCTGTCGGCGTAAAGGTAACTTGTTCGGGGCGTCTGGGTGGGGCTGAAATCGCTCGGTCTGAATGGTATCGTGAGGGAAAAGTTCCCTTGCATACCTTGCGTGCGGACATAGATTACGCTTTTTCGGAGGCACTTACCCCGTATGGAAAAATAGGCGTCAAAGTTTGGATTTATAAGGGGGATGTTCTTCAAAGAAAAAGTGTCGGGGAATCTGCAATTGGTTCTGGTGAGTAGGAGAACGGTTTATGTTGTTACCTAAAAAGACGAAGTATAGAAAATTTCAGCGGGGTCGGAATCGAGGTAAAGCACGTACTGGTTGTTTTATTTCGTTTGGTGATTTTGCGTTGCAGACTACTGATCTAGGCGCGATAACCGATCGCCAAATTGAGTCAGCTCGGCGGGCTATGACGAGGCATATCAAGCGTGGTGGAAAAGTCTGGATTCGAATTTTTCCTGATAAGAGTGTTACAAAGTTGCCAGCCGAGACTCGGATGGGAAAAGGTAAGGGTAACCCCGAGTTTTGGGTAGCCTTGGTGAAACCTGGTCATATATTATTTGAATTAAGCGGGGTTTCCGAAGATGTCGCTAGAGAAGCGTTTAGGCTTGCGGCGCATAAGTTGGCGGTCAATACGAAGTTTCTAAGCAAACAGACCGTTGAATCATTTGAGTAAAAAGGAAGATATATGAAAACCGATCGTACTATACGTCGAAAATTAGTCGGAGTAGTAGTGAAAAATTCTGGCACATTGACTTTTTCCGTCGACGTTACTTCCGTAGGCGTACATAAGCGGTACGGTAAAGTTGTTCGTGGTAGTAAACGTTATTTGGTTCATGACGCTTCGGGTATAGCTCAATTGGGCGATTTGGTTGAAATTTCTGAAACTAGGCCCATTTCGAAAAGAAAAACGTGGCGTATCGAGTCAGTTGTGAAGAAGGCATAATAATATGATTCAGCAAGAGAGTAGATTAAACGTTGCAGATAACTCCGGGGCGAAGGAGTTGCTAGTTATTCAAGTAGTGGGTAGTTCTAAGAGGCGTTACGCTCGTATCGGAGATACAGTAGTCGCTACTGTAAAAAAAGCGGTTTCGCAAGGACAGGTTAAAAAGAGTGAGGTTGTAACTGCGGTAGTAGTTAGAACAGTTCGTAAGTTTCGTAGAGTTGACGGTACGGTCGTTCGGTTTGATGAAAATGCAGCGGTAATTGTCAATAAGGATGGTAATCCAAAAGGGTCTCGAATTTTCGGGCCAATTCCTCGCGAGCTGCGTGAGCGTAATTATATGAAAATTATTTCGTTGGCTGCGGAAGTTATTTAGGAGTTTAAATGGTTATTCTAAAAGATCGTTCCGTATTAGTTATTTCTGGTGACGACCGAGGGAAAACGGGGAAAGTGTTAGAGGTAAATCGTAGAAAAGGATACGTTGTGATTGATGGTGTAAATGTGAAGAAGCGTCATAAAAAAAAGGATCGTGACGGTAAAAATGGGGGGATTGTTGAGTTTTCGGCCCCTGTCCATATTTCTAATGTACGGCTTATCGATTCGTCGGGTTCTAGCGGTTCCGGCGAGGCGAAGTTAAAGAGGTAGATTTGTAATGGTAGGAGCTAAGATGAAGGATTTAAAAGTTTATTATAACGAGGCCGTTAAAAGTAGATTGAGTCAGAAATTTGGGTATAAAAACCCGATGCAGATTCCCAAGATTGTTAAGATTGTTATTAATCGCGGTATCGGTGAAGCGGTTTCGAATTCAAAGGCTGTTGATTTAACTTTTGAGCAGTTATTTGCTTTGACTGGCCAGAAGCCTCTTATTACCACGTCAAAAAAATCGATCTCTAACTTTAAATTGAGGGAGGGGCAGGCGATCGGTTGTAAAGTTACACTTAGGTCAGATAAGATGTTTCATTTTTTAACAAAGTTAATTAACGTTTCTTTGCCTAAAATTCGTGATTTTCGCGGCGTTCCCCACAATAGTTTTGATGGTCGAGGTAATTACACATTGGGGATCAAGGAGGATACTATTTTTCCTGAAATATCCTACGAAAAACTCGATAAGTCGAGAGGTTTTGACGTAACGATTGTGACAACTGCTCGGACTAACGAAGAGGCGTTCGAATTATTATCGGCAATTGGTATGCCGTTTCGAAAAAGGTAGGTTTTTATTATATGGCGCGAGTAGGGTTAGTATTAAAGAACAATAAAAAAGTAAGAACAGTTCAGTACCGAAATCGGTGTAATATTTGTTCGAGGCCCCGTGGGTATATGAGGTTTTTCGGTGTTTGTAGGATTTGTTTTAGAACCTTGTCCGGAGAGGGTAAATTGCCTGGCGTTCGTAAGGCGTCCTGGTAGGAGTTGATAATATGAGAGATATGATAGCGGATCTTTTTACTTGCATTAGAAATAGTGGTGCGGTCAAGCATTCGGATGTTGAGGTTTCCTTTTCTAAAATTCGTTTAGCGATTGTTAAGATTTTGAAGGACGAAGGTTTTATTAAATATTTTGATGTTTTAAATGTCGAGTCTAATAAACGTTCTATTAAAATTGGTTTAAAATATGGCCCAGACGGTAATCATATCGTTAGGGAGATTAAACGCGTTAGTAGGTCTGGCAAGAGGGTGTATGTGCAGAAATCCCAGGTTCCTAAGGTTCAAAACGGTTTTGGGATCTCAATTTTGTCTACCTCTAAAGGTGTGATGACAGGTCGGTCGGCTCGGTTAGCCAATCAGGGCGGCGAGTTGATTGGTATAGTCTTTTAAGGTAAGGGTAATATATGACACGAGTTGGTAGAAAGATTATTTTGAAGCCTGGTCAGACTGATGTGGTTGTTTCAGGTAGTCGGGTTGTTGTTAAGGGGCCAAAAGGGGAGCTGTCCCTTGAATTGTCTGATGGTATAGGTGTTAGTGTTGAGGGGGATAAAGTTCTCGTTCTTAATGTAAACACGGACTCTGCATTGTCGGCAAAACATGGTTTATATAGGGCGTTGTTGGCCAACATGGTTCGAGGAGTTTCTGAAGGATTTAGTAAGGATCTTGAATTGGTCGGTGTTGGGTACAGAGTATCTCTTCAGGGAGATTCCTTGAATTTCTCCCTTGGATATTCCCATCCTGTAGTTTTCTCGGCTCCGGACGGAATATTTTTTGCGGTCGATGGGCAAACTAAGTTGCGGGTTTCGGGTATTGATAAACAGTTAGTTGGTCAGACTGTTGCTGAGATTATCTCTTTGAGAAGTAGAGACTCTTACAAGGGAAAAGGAATTCGATTAGCAGGGAGTGTCGTCAAAACAAAACCTGGTAAAAGCGTTAAAAAATAGGAGTGTATGATGTCATTGCCCGTAAAAAGAAGTAGGAAGTCTAAAGCTGCTGTGGTTAAAAATGGAAGGCTTCGGCTCTCTGTCTTTAAGAGTAATACTAATATTTACGCTCAAATCGTTGACGACGGTATTGGAAAAACTGTGGTCTCTTCTTCATCGTTGAAGTTAATTGGGGATATGAGTTTGACAGACAAGGCTCGTTTAGTCGGTTCTGATTTGGCCGATAAGGCCCTTAAGAGTCAGGTTAAGTCTGTTTGGTTTGATCGCGGTGCTTATAAGTTCACTGGGCGAGTAAAGGCTTTGGCTGACGCCGCTCGGTCTAATGGTTTAGATTTTTAAGGAGTGGCAGTATGGAACAAAAGCGAGGGTTTGATAGGAGTAAGGTTGATGATGGTATCGTTGAGAAAGTTATTAAGATAGATCGTATCAATAAGGTTGTTAAGGGGGGTAAACGTCTTGCATTTAGAGCTTTCGTAATTGCTGGTGATCAAAGCGGCCAGGTGGGGCTTGGGTTAGGTAAGTCTAAAGAGGTACCGTCTGCAATTCGTAAGGGTGTCGAAAAAGCCAGGAAGCATCTGGAGCGCATCAATATTGTCAATGGTACCATACCTCACGAAGTAATAGGTGAGTACGGCGCCGCTAGGGTTATTTTGAAGCCTGCTCGGCCTGGTACTGGAGTTATAGCGGGCGGTGCGGTTAGGATATTGCTTGAAAGTCTGGGTCTTAAAAACGTTGTGGCTAAATCTCTGGCAAGTAGAAACCCAATAAATTGTGCTAGAGCGGCTTTGGTTGGCCTGTTGCAATGTAAAAATATTGATCAAGAAACCGCCTTACGGGGTAAACCTCTCTCTGTTTTTCTTGGTGAAAGGTAATTAGGAGTTAATAATGAGTAGTTTTGTTTTTAAACCAGCTGAAGGGGCGACTCAGAAAAAGAAGCGGTTAGGTAGGGGGAATTCTTCTGGTCATGGTGGGGAGTCCGGTCGAGGCCATAAAGGTCAGAAATCCCGTACAGGATATTCGCGACGTGCCGGTTTTGAGGGGGGGCAAACTCCGTTATATCGGAGGACCCCTAAAAAGCGAGGCTTCGTTGCTGTGGATACCGTGGTTTTCCAGGTCGTGAATTTGGATTCGATAGCTTTACTCGCTAAGGCTACTAGAAAGTCTGATTTAACCATAAATGACATGGTCGCGGGTGGTTTGTGTCGGGCCGGTGTCTCTGTTAAGGTGCTGGGGCGAGGAGGTATTGAATCCGCAGTGAATGTTACTGCCTCCTGTTTTTCGCGTTCAGCTAAGGAAAAAATCGAGTCCGTTGGTGGGTCGGCGGCCGTCTGCTAGATGAGTTCTGTACTAGGATTTCTCACCAATAAGGAATTAGTACGTAGGCTATTGTTTACGTTATTAATCGTTGTGCTTTTTAGGGTTGGTAGCCATATTCCAGTGCCTGGGGTTGATATTTTACGCTTGAACTCATTGTTTGACTCCAATAACGTGCTTGGTTTTTTTAACTTGTTTTCTGGTGGTGGGGTCAAGCGTTTTTCTGTGTTTGCTTTGGGTATTTTGCCGTACATTAATGCATCAATAATTTTTCAGCTTTTAGTAGTTGCAGTTCCTCGTTTAAAGGAGCTGCAAGATGATGGCGAGGCTGGGCGAAGGGAGCTTGCTCAGTACACAAGGTACCTGGCCGTTTTCTTGTCCGTTATCCAGGCGCTTGTTATGTCCGTAGGGTTCAAAGGATACATCCTTCCAAATATTTCGTTGCTGTTTTTCATATGTTACAGTGTCGTCATTTTGGTTGCGGGATCATCTCTAGTTATGTGGTTAGGGGAATTAGTGTCGGAAAAAGGAATTGGTAACGGGGCTAGTTTACTAATATTAGTTGGGATTGTGTCGCAAATGCCTGTTTATTTTCAGAACACATATTTATTTATTTCTGCCGGCGGTGGAATTTTAAATGTGTTAGCACTCGCTGCTATATTTCTCTTTTTGATTTCGTGTGTTGTTGTTGTTCAACAGGCCCAGAGGCGAGTCGCAATCGGATACTCGAGGAAAGCCGGTGGGCGTGTATCTCTTAGTCGGAGTTATTTGCCATTTAGGTTAATTCAGGGTGGGGTAATGCCGGTTATTTTTTCTTCCGCAGTTCTTCAATTGCCTTTTTTGCTCTCCAAGTTATCGTCTCGATTCGGTGATTTCGTGTCAAATAGTTATAGATATGATAGTTTTTTGTATAATTTTCTGTTTTGTTTTATGATTTTCTTCTTCAGTTATTTTTATGCGGCAATTACATTTAATCCCAACGAAATTGCGGAGAACCTCAATAAGCACGGGGGATTTATTGCGGGGTTGCGGCCCGGTTCGGAAACTGCTGAATTTTTAGACTCAGTTCTCAGTCGGTTGACTTTGGTTGGTGCCGTTTTATTATCTTTGATATCTGTTGTTCCTGTTGTAGGCGCTAGTTTGACAAAAGTAACAACCTTTATTGGACTAGGGGGAACGGCAATTTTGATTGTCGTGGGGGTTACCATGGATATTGTTAAACAAGTTGAAACTCTTTCTGTTAATCGAAAATACGAAAATGGTATCTAATCTAGTTAACGCCGTTATTTTATTGGGCGCCCCGGGGGCCGGTAAGGGAACCCAGACTTCACTTTTGTGTAATGAGTATGGTTTTTTCCGGGTATCTACCGGTGACATTATTCGGGTGGAAGTTAAGTTGGGCTCGTTTTTGGGTAAAACTGTCGCGCATTTTCAAGACAAGGGGCAGCTCGTTCCCGACGATCTTGTTAGTGAGTTGGTTTTTTCTAGGTTGAGGGCACTTGAATCGGATTCGTTTGTTTTCGACGGGTTTCCTAGAACACTGGCTCAGGCTATAAAGCTTGATGAGTATCTTCAAGCATCTTCGTTGTCGTCGTCCGTTGTGTTAGTTGACGTGCCGTTTGAATCAATTCGTACGAGGATTCTTGGTCGTTTGTATTGCCCAGGATGTCAAAGCATTTTTAGCTCTCTAGCCTCGGCTGCCTACGAAGGAATGCCATGTCCTAGCTGTGGGGTACAATTGGCTGTTAGGCCAGATGATAATATCGAGGTCCTCAAAGATCGGTACGATATATATAATCGTGAAATTGGTCCTATTTTAGAGTACTATGGTAGTAGAGTAAGGTCGGTTGATGGTACACAGCCTTCGGAAATGGTTTATGATTCTTTAGTTCGGTTATTGGAATTGAAGTCGTTTCAATGCTAGAGGTCGGGCACTTAACATCTTTGTGTTGATAATATATAATTGTGGCCCTTATTTTTTTGTTTTGAAAGAGGTTGGATAGCATTGGGAAAGAAAGACGACGTAATAGAGGTTTCTGGTGTGATTTTGGAGTCGCTCCCTAATGCGCAGTTTAAGGTTAAGTTAGATACGGGGCAAATTATATTGGCCCATATTTCTGGTAAAATTCGGAAGAATTATATTCGAGTACTTCTTGGTGATGTCGTTAAGGTTGAGCTATCGGCTTATGACCTTTCACGGGGTCGAATTACCTATCGAGTTAAGTAGTAAGGAGAGTTTTATGAAAGTTAGAGCGTCTGTTAAGCGAATTTGTAAGGATTGTAAGGTTATCCGAAGAGGCGGCATTGTTAGGGTTATTTGTAAGATTGCGAAACACAAGCAGAGACAGGGATAAGGAGTATTAGAATGGCACGTATTAGCGGAGTTGATTTGCCCCGTAATAAAAGAGTCGAGATTGGTTTGACATACGTTTATGGCATAGGGATGAAAACCTCGTCGGACATTTTGTTGAAGCTTGGTATAAATTCAGACACACGTGTAAAAGACCTCTCAGAAGATGAGATTGTCAGACTGAGATCAGCGTTGTCTGATTACGCGATCGAGGGAGATCTTCGTCGGCAGGTTAGTCAAAACATACGACGTTTGACTGATATTGGTTGCTATAGAGGTATACGGCATCGTCGAAAGTTACCTGTCAGGGGTCAACGTACCCATACCAACGCAAGG
>RHAI01000006.1 GCA_010028705.1 bacterium | reverse complement strand
ATAGATTAATGAGGTGTCGCGATGTGTTGTTAGGTGAATGGTTTTCGTTAGCTATGGCGACCCGTTAGCGACTGTCCTCACTAAGTTGAGTTCGGCGAGTTCGGTAATCGTCATGATGTCGATCGAGTGCTTCTCAGTTTAGTGACGGAATTTTTACGAAAGTGTAGGGTCAACCAATGATTAAAAAAACGATTTTAGTCGGTGTTATCACGGCCGCTGTGTCGGGCGGAGTGGTCGGGGCCGACGGTCCGGTAGCGGCGTCCGTACCCCCGGTGACGGTACCGATAACGGCCAAGTGGAGTGGGTTTGTTCAGTATGACGCGAGTGTCGCCGGAGGCAATGGCATTACCTCTGACTCGTTATATGGGTTACGGAGTGTTCGGACCGATCTGAAAGGGACCCTGGCCGATGCCGTCACATATCGGATCCATGTGGATTATTCGGGTGGCACCGTTAAACTCCTCGACGGGCATGCTGACCTGCCGGTCGCGAGGGGTTGGCAGTTGCGAGTGGGAAAATTTAAGGCGCCGATTGGCATTGAATTATTACAGGCACCAACGGATACCACGTTTATTGATTTTGGGTACTCAACGTATTTTACTCCCAACCGGGATACTGGAATTATGCTCTACGGTAAACCGTACGGATGGGAGACTCAGATTGCCGTCATGACCGGGACCACTGACTATGGATCGGCGGACAAAGATTCGGACACCCATCGGTCGCTGGATGTGAGAACAATCGGAAAGCCATTCGGTAGCGAATTTGGGTGGCTGAACAGTCTGGAGTTGGGCGTCGCGGGTAGTGTCGAGCGTCGGATTGGCTCGAGTTCAACGTCTCAATTATCGACCTATAAACCGTCCGGACGGTCGGCGCTATTCACCTATGCAAGCGGCGTGTTTGCCAATGGTGATTTTTACCGAATTGCGCCCCAGTTTACGGTGTATTCAGGGCCCATCGGAATCATCGGAGAGGTTGTGGTGTCGGGGCAAGACGTGGGAAAGGCCGCACTCGCAACTACCACATTGGTGCACACGGCCTGGCAATTTCAAACTCAATACTATTTGACGGGCGAAACGGCGTCCTATAAATATGTCTCCCCGCGCGACTCGTTTAATCCCGATCAGAATCACTGGGGAGCTGTGCAATTAGTGGCGCGGGTTGAGCAGGCTCGATTCGATCACAATTCATTCGTGAATTTCGCGAGCGGTATCGAAACGTCGACCGGTCTAACTGTCGGTATCAACTGGATTTGGAGCCCATCGACGAAGTGGTTTTTTAACGCGGAAAACGTGTGGAACACGGCGGCATCTGGCCAAGAAACGAGTGTGGCGTATCTTGATGCTCGGGTTCAAGTACAATTTTAAGGAGAATAGTAACAATGAATCGCAACGTTGGACTGATATTAAGTGTCGTAGGGGTCATGTTGGCGTCGTCCGTTTGGGCCGGATCGATCGAGCTCCTCAACGTGTCCTATGATCCCACTCGGGAATTTTACCAAGACTATAACAAATTGTTTGCGTCTTACTGGAAGAAAAAAACAGGTGACGAGGTTGTGGTTAAGCAGTCACATGGCGGGTCGGGCAAGCAAGCCCGAGCGGTAATTGATGGCTTAGAGGCGGATGTGGTGACCCTGGCGTTGGCCTATGATGTGGATGAGATTCATCGCCACTCAAAGGTGATCCCATCGAACTGGCAATCGGCGTTACCCCAAAACAGCGCCCCGTACACCTCAACGATCGTGTTTATGGTTCGGAAAGGCAATCCGAAACATATTAAGGATTGGGACGATTTAGTAAAGCCAGGGATTAGCGTCATCACCCCGAATCCCAAAACGTCAGGCGGGGCACGGTGGAATTATTTAGCGGCATGGGCCTATGCCTCACAAAAGACGCATTCAAATGAAAAAACAAAAGCGTTTATTACGTCGCTATATCGAAATGTTCCGGTGTTAGATTCAGGGGCCCGTGGATCAACGACGACGTTTGTCAGTCGTGGGATAGGCGATGTGTTAATTGCCTGGGAAAACGAAGCCCTGTTGGTATCTCGTAAGGAATCTCCAGATCAGTTCGAAATTATCTATCCATCAGTCAGTATTTTGGCGGAGCCGTCAGTGGCCGTGGTCAAGGTCAACGCGGATCGTCATCATACGACCGCTGTCGCTACCGAATATCTGAAATATCTGTATTCGGAACCGGCGCAGGATTTAATTGCCAGATCTTATTTCAGACCTCGATCCGCATCGGCATTGAAAACGTATGCTCGGTTGTATCCTAACCTGAAATTAGTTACTTTAAAGAGTCTTCACAAAGACTGGGCCGAGGCTCAAAAGGTTCATTTCATAGATGGTGGTATTTTTGATCAAATTTTTTCGAAACGATAAGGTGAGCCACCGGTTCCGTTTGCCAGGATTCGGGTTAGCGGCTGGGATCACTTTTTTTTACCTGTCCCTCGTGGTCATGATTCCGTTGGGTGTGCTGATTGGGCATGCCCTTCAGGTGTCGCCCACTCGTGCGATTCGGATACTCAGCGATCCCCGGGTAACCGCTGCGTTCCGAGTCACCCTGACGGCGTCTGTCGCCGCGGCGATTGTTAATGGTGTCTTTGGGACACTCGTGGCCTGGGTGCATGCGCGGTACACCTATCCAGGTAAGCGCTTGTTTGACGCGCTGATCGACCTCCCATTTGCCCTCCCGACAGCCGTCACTGGGATTGCCATTACTGCGCTGTTTTCCCCGACGGGGTGGTTAGGTCGGGCGCTCGTCCCGCGAGGGATTTTGGTGAATTACTCGTGGGTGGGTATCACGATTGCGTTGGTATTTGTTGGGCTACCGTTTGTGATTCGTACGGTGGAGCCGGTGTTGGAAGGTGTTGAATCGGATATTGAGGAGGCCGCGCTCACCTTGGGTGCGACGCGGTGGCAAACGGTGAGTCGGGTGATTTTTCCGACGGTGTTTCCCTCCATTATTACCGGCACGACGTTGGCGTTTGCACGATGTTTAGGGGAGTATGGCTCGGTCGTGTTTATATCGGGGAATATGCCGTTTAAAACGGAAATTGTACCCTTGTTAATTGTGACAAAACTTGAGCAATTTGATTATGCCGGCGCTACCGTGATCGCGGTGGCGATGCTGGGATTAAGTTTTTTGCTGTTGCTACTCGTTAACGGTATCCAATGGGTTCAACGGCGGCGGCTTGGGATGGAGCCATGATCCGTCGGTTATTAATTGCGGGTGCCGTGACGTTTTTAGTCTTGTTTTTGGTCTTACCCATAGCCGTTGTGGTCGTGTCGGCATTCAGTCAGGGATGGGCGGTCTATTGGGGGGCGGTGAGTGACCCCGAGGCACTGGGAGCGCTTCGATTGACGCTGGTGGCGGCGGCAGTGGCCGTCGGCGTAAACACGGTGTTCGGTTTGGCGGCGGCGTGGTTGGTGACTCAGTACCAACTGCGGGGAAAAAATATGCTGATCAGCCTGATTGACCTCCCGTTTACGGTATCTCCAGTGATTTCAGGGTTAATTTTTGTTCTGTTGTTCGGGTCGCGATCGTCCGTTGGACAGTGGTGTATTGGGCATGGAATTAAAATTTTGTTTGCCACCCCGGGCATCATATTGGCGACCTGTTTTGTGACGTTGCCCTTTGTGGCGCGTGAGTTGATCCCTTTAATGCAAACTCAGGGAAATCAGGAGGAAGAAGCGGCCGTCATGTTGGGGGCGACAGGATGGCAATTGTTTTGGAAAATAACCGTCCCCAAAATAAAATGGGGGATTGTATATGGCGTGGTCTTGGCGGCTGGTCGAGCTGTCGGAGAGTTTGGCGCGGTGTCGGTGGTGTCCGGCCATATTCGAGGGCAAACCAATACCCTGCCACTGCATATTGAAATTTTATATAACGAGTATCAGTTTTCGGCGGCCTTCGCTGTGGCCACCATCTTGCTCATTTTTGCGTTGTTGACGTTAGTGGTAAAGCGATATTTAGAGTTAAAAACTGGCCATCGAGGAGGTAGATAATGAGTATTGAAATTCACGGAGTCTCGAAGCAATTTGGGCAATTTTCGGCATTGAATAACGTGTCACTGTCCATACCTGCCGGAGAATTTGTGGCGTTGCTCGGGCCATCAGGGAGCGGGAAAACAACGCTCTTGCGGATGATTGCTGGCCTAGACACCCCGAATGTGGGACGGTTATTGGTTAACGGCGTCGACATCCAGGAACAGTCGGTTCGTGAGCGGGGTGTCGGATTTGTGTTTCAGCATTACGCATTGTTCCGACATATGACGGTGTTCGAAAATATTGCGTTTGGGTTACGAATTAAACCGAAATCGGTTCGGCTGACGGATACAGCGATCCATGAAAAGGTAATGAGTTTATTAGGACTCGTCCAACTGGATTGGCTGGCGGATCGATTCCCGTCCCAATTATCCGGGGGGCAGCGTCAACGTATTGCGTTAGCTCGGGCCTTAGCTGTTGAACCCAAACTATTGTTGTTGGATGAACCGTTTGGGGCGTTGGACTCCAATATTCGCAAAGAACTTCGGAGTTGGCTGAGAGGACTCCATGATCGACTGGGTATCACGAGCGTATTTGTAACCCACGACGTCGATGAGGCGATGGAAATGGCTGATCGTGTGGTCGTGATGAAAGATGGTCGAATCGAGCAGGACGCTTCTCCCGAAATCATATACCATCAACCGGCCAATTCGTTTGTGTATCGGTTCATCGGTAATGTCAATTTGTTTCATGGCCGAATTGACGAGCAGGCGCAACGGTTTGGACAACGCCCGGTCGGACATAGTGACGCGGTTCGAGCCTATATACGCCCTTCGTCGATGCAGTTACATCTCGCGGTAGATAATTCAAGCAGTGGGTTCTTCGGGGCGACGATCAAGCGCCTGCTCAATCACGGGTTAAATGCTCGGGTCGAGCTCATCAGTGAATGGGGTGAAGTATTCGAGGTGGCGGTGGATCCAGCGAAGATCGACTTTTCGAACCTGACACCGGGACGGGCTGTATTCGTCAGTGTGGATCAGTCCAAAGTCTATTATGAGGATTTTAGTATTTAGGCCTGCTGATCCAGGACCTCGATTGCTCCAAAACGGCGAACTGAACTAGCCAATTACCCGTGATATCGTGTAATCTATTCCATTGATATCCATAACGTATTTTAAATATAAAATTAACAAGCCATCGCTTCGTCAGGTCATATATGAGATTTGGACTAAACAAAGTACTCGCGGTTTCCATTGAACCTATTGAATTTAATTCCCCGTCAAAAATCGATGTTATTGAAATCGGTGCCGGTGCTCACCCGAATGTATTGTCCGTTGGGATCGCCTTATCCATAGCGGGTTATCCAATTCGTACCCAACTTCAATTTCCAATACCGCGTATCTATGAACGATTTCGAGAGCTCGAAGAGGCTGGAATCGAATGGTCGAGAACAAGCGGGTATTTTTCTGGTGAAGCGATTCATGGGTTACAAACAGCCTTTGTCGGAGCCTTGGTGTCGATTGGATATCCGCCGGAAATAGGCCATGAACGAATGGTGGCAATTGACCGTTGGCTCCGTCTCGCGTTTTATGCGGACAAGATCTTTGACAAACTGTCTGCCCACGCTCCGGAAAAAATTTACCAGCTCAGAAAGCGGATCGAATCTGTTTTAACACAACAGGATCGCATTCGAGAGGTCGATCCTCCTATAGTTAAAGGATTTCATGACGTTTTTTTTGGTAATGAATTTCTACGGACAACACCTTCCGTACTCACATCGTTTCTAGAATGTTTAAAAGAAAATGAACAAGAAGCACAAGCCCGACTTGGAATCGATATTCTCAATACAATCTCCATCGAAAAAATTAGAATTAAAAGTTGTGGCGGATACCATTGCATCGTCGTCGGCGCAGCCGCTTTTGGCATCGATGCCGAGGAATATTTTGATCGGTTTACGAATTTAAGAAAAATGTCCGAGCAAGTCGGTGTGTGTACGGGATGGAGTAACGACATCGTGTCGGCGGATGACGAATACCATGAAGTGTCAACTGTTCGGAGTGTATTGAGCTCTTCTACCGGCCAATTTACCAGTTATCATTCATTAAATTTGGTTCATAATTATCTCGATGAACATGCGTCTGAATTGGAAACAACTGGACTTAAAATGCAGGAAGCCGTTGATTTTGTGGCCGATAAATTTAACCAGGAGGTCGTTGAGTTTTATAAATTCAAAAATCTTCTTGACAGAGAAATGGTCTCAAAGGCAGCGGGTGCGGTTGAAAGAGACCAGGTCGGTAAATTAGTTGACGTCAGCGAGCGCTGGATCGAAACGGCCGCATTACGAATTTCTATTGAGAATAATTCAGACCCAGAGCGAGGCGGTCAAAAACTTATTGATTTTATTGAAAAAATGACGACCGCAAAACGCGAACTAAGTGTTTATCGGTTGAAATAAAGACGCCGCATGAAAAAGGGGTTTTTCGCAGTTCTTTCGTACTCTAGTGTTAAACAGCATATCGAGTTGACTCAACGCTTGGCATTGCTGTTTGTGCTAATTTCAACTCCCTATGTGCCAATTTTTTGGAGGGTGTCTAAACTAATGGCGCTTTGTATTGTGCCCTTCCTCGGACTGTATGTCAGTAGCTATATTTTGCTCAAAAAGGGGTATGGGAACCTCGGACGCTATAGCTTCCTCATTTGGTTAAATGGTGGGGTGGTGTTCTTTTCATCGTCGTTTGGACGCGAACTTGGCATCCAAATGCTGTTTTTTGCGTTGGTACTCCTTCCAGTGTTGACCTTTTCGATTAATGAGCGGAACAAGATGCTCATGGCATTTCCAATATCGATTGTCGCTTTTTTAATCGTGGAGCTGACAGATTATCGATTATCGCCTGTTGTGTTACATCCCGACCCAAGTTTTGTCCGGTGGGTCAACGCCAGCGGATACATTGTGGTAATGGGGGTATTGGTTGTGTATGTTGCTCTTCTTCTAAATGTGATTTTGAGTTTTAAAATTGAGCGAGACAAAGTAATTCAATCATCTGCAGAGCTTCGAGGAATAAAAAAGACGATGGTCCTACTCAAGCATGAGATCAATAATGCACTCACAGGTAGTATAAGTGGGGCGACGATTTTGCAAAAAAAACTTAGAAATCAGGGTGGTGCTGATGAACTTATCCGGTTGGCGGATATCGTAAAATCCAATTCGGAACGAATTGCGGATGTGATCAAAAAAATTGATCGTATCGAAGCTCCTTCAACTACGACGTATTTAAACGGGATCGACATGCTTGATATTAACGAATCGAATGGATCGGGAATCTAACCCAACCCATCAAAAAAATATCGACGAAAATTTCGGTGGACCCTCTCCGTTCCCCCAGTTAAATCAAGCGACAGATCGAGAGTATTTTTGGGTTCTGGCTTTCGTTCTGGCAATTTGGTTTGAAAGGCCTGGGTATCTTTCGTACGATGTGACATTTCGGTGGTGCGGTCCCGTGGCGTCGTTTTAGATCGAGGCTCCTTCAGAGACATATTCCGCTGGTTTTCCCCGATTCAACGCCCTCGACTCAGTGGTAATTCAGGGCCGAGGGGACTCTGAATCGTTACGGGAGGCTTAACTGGAGCCGGTCGAATCCCAAACTTGAAAATCAGTCAGTTTCGACCCAAAAAACGTTAATTTTGCACGGAGAATCTCATGACCCACTTCAAAAATGTATCGATCGCGCGACCCACATTTACGATCCAATCCCCGTCGTCGACTCTACGCTGGGAGCTTGGTGTTCGATTGATGACCTTCGCGGCTGAATATGGGCAAACCGATTTGGTCCGTGACGTTGTGTTTATTGCCGGTTATTGCGCCGTGGATATGATCACCGCGCGGGACGTCGGGGGACATGATGCTCTGATGCACGCGTCGATGAACGGACAGGTGGCGGTACTTCAGACACTCATTCAATCGTGTCAAGAATACGGTGGGGATCTGGTATCAATTCTAAATGTGCCAAACAATGAGGGGGAAACGGTACTAATTTTGGCGATTAGTCAGGGTAAATCCCCGGAATGCGTGGAGATCCTCCTGAATAGTGGCGCCGATCCGAATATCGGTGTGGCCAGTTCAAATTCTTCCGCTCTCGAACTCGTCATGCGGGAGGGTCAGTTGGAGATACTGCGAACCCTATTGGCGCATCCGAATCTTCAAATTTCTAATCAAGCGCTGTCAACACCATCACAACCCGATTGTACGCTAGCGCTTACTACTACCGCCATCGAGCGTGAGCCAACCGTATTAAGTCGACTGATTTCAGATGATGTGAGCCTTGCTCACTGGCTAGCACAATTTAATGGGGAGGTCTTGAAATCGATACTTGAGTCTAAATGTGACACAGAGATACGGACGATTTTGGCAACCCCGAATCTCCGGGGCGAAAGTGTTGCCCGCTGGTTGGCGGAATATCATGCCGCCGTATTTTGTAAACTAATCGCTGAACGAGATGATGGGTTTTTACAGCATATGATGTCGATTCCAGATGATGGGCGTACGGTGGCCCATTGGCTAGCCGAATTTAATGTTGCCGCATTTAGAGAAATATTATCGCCCATTAGTAACGGACGTTTTCGAGATATTTTGTCGATAAGGAGTCGGGCTGGAAATACTGTTGGGCACTGGCTAGTTCAACATAATGGCTCGGCGTTTAACGCGATGATCGAACGCCGGGGTATGGAGTTCATAAGAGATATTATCTCAATCACGAATAGTCGGGGGGAAAGCATCGCCCACTGGCTGGCAGACATTAATGGTGCGGCTTTCTGCAGTTTTTTGGAATCAAAAGATGATGAGATGTTGCGATACGTTATGTCGATTAAGGAACCTAATGGCCGTGCGGTGGCTCACTGTCTCGCTCAGAATAATGGTGAGGCTCTCTCGAGTATACTCCTTGGAAAAGGCGATGGAATGGCACGATTTATGGTGTCGATCCATGATTCGAATGGACGTTCGGTTGGCCACGTCTTGGCTCAGTTTAATAGTGCTGCGCTGAACGACATTCTCAATCGACACGATGATATGGTCGTTAAAGAGATGTTGTCGATCTCGTATCACTTTGGGACGAGTGTCGCCCACAGTCTAGCGGAATATAACGGTGCGGTGTTGATCGAAATTCTTGTCGGGAAAGATATCGGGTTCGTTCGGGATATGATGTCCCTGGCGGATCTTAATGGACGTGCTGTAGTGAATTGTTTGGCGGAGCATCACGGAGCGGCCTTGTTGGGACTGTTTGCCGGAAAAGATGAGCGATTTGTACGGGATATGATGTCGAACTCGACTCGCTCGGGCAATAGTGTTGCCCACTGGCTGGCACGCGGACATGGGGTGCCGTTTCGGAATATATTAGCCGGTAAAGATAAGGGGTTTGTACGGGATATGATGTCGATCGAGAATAGCAGTGGCGATAGTGTTGCCCACTGGTTGGTGGAATATAGTGGGGGGGTTGTGCGAGACATCGTGGTCCAAAACGATGATGATGTGATACGGGATATATTGGCCATACAGAATCGTAAGGGAACCAGTGTCGCTAATTGGCTGGCCCAATATAATGGCCCAGCGATGAGAGATGGGCTAGCCGATAAAGACGAGGCATTTATTCGGACTATTTTGGCCATACAGAATCGTGATGGGAGCACTGTATTAGACTGGCTTGGAACGTATCGGTTGGACTTGCTGAACCACCTGTTACCCATCAGCGGTGATGACCACCAACGAGCGGCACAATTTCGATGTGCGATGTCGTAATACTCAACCGGTGGCGGCGTGATTTCGCCGTGGAATGCCCTGAGGTAACGGAGTGGGGGACGCAGCGGACGGTATGAAAAGGTACTCAAAGCCCATTCGATCAGTTATACTGACGAACGATATATTAAGGGGGCTCTCCACCCGCAGACGACCCGATCGTGTGTTGGGGTTCGACCAGAATCACGTTACCCATCAATTTGGAAGCGCGATCCCTAATTTTACCAATTATTAAAGGAATAATAGTAATGTCCAGAGAACAAATTCGTAATATCGCAATTATCGCCCACGTTGACCATGGAAAAACCACACTGGTGGATCAGTTGTTTAAGCAAAGTGGATTGTTTCGTGACAATCAAGTCGTTTCCGAACGAATGATGGATTCTATGGATCTTGAACGCGAACGCGGAATCACCATTACGTCCAAAAACGGTGCGTTTTATTATGAGGGAGTCCGGATAAATATTATCGACACCCCTGGCCACGCTGATTTTGGAGGACAGGTCGAGCGAGTTTTAAAAATGGCCGACGGGGTATTGTTGTTAGTTGATGCCCAAGAAGGTCCGATGCCACAGACCTATTTTGTACTGAAAAAAGCGTTGAGTTTATCCTTGCCGGTCATCGTTGTCATGAATAAAATCGACAAGCCAGCCGCTCGGGTCGAGTGGGTGCACGATCAGATTCTCGAGTTGTTTATCCGATTGAATGCGCCGGACGAGTTTCTCGATTTTCCAATGATTTACGCCTCAGCTCGCGACGGATACGCGTCCGAAAACCCCGACGATCGTAGTGGTACGATGGAGCCGCTGTACAAAAAGATCATCGAGTTTATGCCCGGAGCAAAAGGTGATAGCGATGCGCCATTCCAGCTCCTCATTAGCTCGTTGAGTTATTCGACATTTTTAGGACGATTAGGGGTGGGGAAAATTGCGCATGGCTCGATCACCATGAATCAACCAGCGGTAATTGTTCGCGGTGATGAGGCCCCCATTTCCTTCCGAATTACCAAGTTATATCGATTCGAAGGTAATGAGATGGTGGAAGTATCGGAAGCCCATATGGGGGATATCGTCGCGGTTGCCGGTATTGATAGCATTACAGTCGGCGATACCGTGGCCGATCCATCGAAGCCTGAAGCGTTGCCCTCTGTGGACATCGACCCTCCGACCATCTCCATGAATTTTGTGCCAAATGATTCGCCATTCTCGGGAACTGAGGGTAAGTTTGTCACGTCTCGGCATATCAAGGACCGCCTGGACCGTGAGTTGTTATCTGACGTGGCATTGCATGTTTCCGAGCTCAATGATCAGCCCGGGTTCAAAGTGTCAGGACGGGGTGAGTTGCATTTGTCGATTTTGATCGAGAAAATGCGGCGGGAAGGGTACGAGTTTGCTGTGACTCGACCTAAAGTTATTTTCAAGGAAGAGAACGGGCAGCGATTGGAGCCGTACGAAGAATTAACGATTGATGTTGATGAAAACTACATGGGGAAAGTGATTGAGAATTTGGGGGGGCGAAAAGGCCAGATGTTGGAGATGACTCCGGCGGATGGGTTGGTTCGGCTACGATATACCATTCCAACGCGCGGATTGCTTGGCTTTAAATCTGAATTTATGACCGATACCAAGGGAATGGGGACCATGAATTATGTGTTCCTTGAATTCGGACCCTATTGTGGTGAGATTCGTAACCGAAAAAATGGAGTTCTAGTATCCAAAGAACCCTGCACGACGAACGCCTACGCCATAAACAATCTGCAAGAGCGGGCGGTTCTGTTTTTAGGGCCAGGGGAAAAGGTGTATGAAGGACAAATTGTAGGGGAAAACGCACGCGAAGATGACATGATCGTGAATCCATCAAAAGGGAAAAAACTGACCAACGTTCGGGCATCTGGCTCAGACGATGCGATTATGCTGATTCCGCCCCGTGTGATGAGTCTGGAGCAATGTATCTCCTATATTAATGACGATGAGCTCGTCGAGGTCACTCCCAAATCCATTCGACTTCGTAAGTTGTACCTCAACGAGAATGATCGTAAACGGTTTTCCAAATAACCATGCGACCTAAAATTGTTATTATTGGCGGTGGATTTGCGGGGCTGAATGTGGCCAAAGGCCTCAAACATACAGCGGCTGACATTGTATTAATCGATCGAACCAACCACCATTTGTTTCAGCCGCTTCTGTATCAGGTGGCGACGGCTACCCTGTCCCCGAGGGATATTGCGGCCCCATTGCGATCGATTTTGCGTAAGCAAGGCAACGTCAAAATTGAAATGGCCGAGGTCACGGCGATCCACAAAGATGAAAAAAAGCTTTCGATGTCCGACGGCAGTGAGATGTCGTATGATTATCTGGTGATTGCGGTGGGGTCTCGTCATTCCTATTTTGGTCATCCGGAATGGGAAAGTGTTGCCCCGGGTCTTAAGACTCTTCAAGATGCGGTCCGGATTCGCGAGAAAGTACTCAGTTCGTTGGAGCGTGCGGAGCGCGCCACCGATAAAGTGATTCAACGGCGACTCCTGACCTATGTCATCGTCGGAGCGGGTCCAACGGGTGTTGAAATGGCTGGAGCTATTTCCGAGATCGTTAAAAAATCGATACAGGATGAATTTCGAACGTTCGGCACCGATGAAACGCGCGTGCTCCTGGTTGAGGGTGGCCCACGAGTCCTGTTGCCATACCCAGAGTCCCTATCGACCGTCGCGCGGAATGACCTTCAGGAAATGGGGGTTGAGGTTCGGTTAAATTCAACCGTTACCGATATTAAATCGGATGGAATCCAAATTGGTGACGAGTGGATCCCCACTGAGACTGTGATTTGGGCGGCCGGTAATATGGCCTCGCCGATGTTGGGGTCCTTAGAGACACCGTTAGATCGAATGGGACGTGTTGAGGTGAACCCGGATTTAACCGTTCCCGGCTATCCTGACATTATGGTGATTGGTGATTGTGCGGCGGCACCGGATGGGAATGGTAAATTCTTGCCGGGAATTGGCCCGGTTGCAATGCAGGCGGGACATTATACGGCATCGGCCCTGCGTCAACGGTTGAAGGGACAGGTTCCAAGCTCGTTCCGATATTTTGACAAAGGTACGATGGCGACTATTGGACATTTGCGGGCCGTGGCCTACGTATTCGGACTTAAGTTTACCGGGTTGATTGCCTGGGTTCTATGGTCAATCATTCATGTCCTCTATCTGATTGGATTCCGTAATAAGTTGACCGTCATTATGGAATGGATGTGGAGCATGACCACGACCAAACGGTCGGTACGGTTAATCGCTAACTCGAAACAATAATGACGCGGATTGGGTTCATCGGATTTGGTAAAATGGCGGAAGCATTATGGTCTAGCTTTCGCCACCAAGCAGATGTCGATGGGGCATCGACATACGAAGTGAATCCCATCCGTATCGCAGTCGCTACTGATTTAGGGATGACCATTAGTCAATCCATTAATGACGTTATTTCATCGTCTAATATCACCTTTTTGTGCGTAAAGCCTCAGATCTTATCGACGCTGGGTCAGTACGATGCGGGAGACTCAATCGTCATTAGTATTTTGGCCGGTAAATCCATTGCGACAGTGGGCAAAACGATTCAGTCTCGTAAACTTGTGAGGGTAATGCCAAATACCCCGTGTATGGTCAATCAAGGAATGGCGGCGGTCGCCTGGAGCGATGGCGTCAATGACACGGAAAAATCGCTGGTCCGAGCCCTGCTGGGAGCGAATGGACGAGTGGAAGATGTGCCGGAGGAATGGATGGATGTTGTCACTGGGATTAGTGGAAGCGGACCCGCTTTTTTGTATCGCCTGGCGGAGAGTGCGATAGCGGCGGCAGCGGATTGCGGAATGCCGCCTGATGTGGCGATTCGACTGCGGATGTGTCCTCACCCGGTGGCACCACGCTCGCTGGGCTGGATGTATTTGATCGCGGCAATATCGCTGCCCGATTTACCGACGTAATCCGGGCAGCTGCGGATCGATCCAGGGAACTGTCACACTCGTCGAGCGCTAATTAGTGGCGAGGTCCGAGCCAATTGAGGTATCGATTGATATCATAAGACGTCATCGATTTTGGTAAGGTTCCGCTGATCACTAAATCTCGGATTGCAGCCCCATGAGACGGCGCATATTTGAAACTCTTTCCCATGCACCCGGCAAACACGATGACTTGACCGTTGCTTCCCGGTAGCGCCCCTATAATAGGACTGTCATACCGCTGACCCAGTTTATTTTCTAAAAATGTGGTGTGACAGCCATAGTCGGACGCTGCGTCAATGGTCGTGGGGATGTGGTTCCTGGAAAACCATTCGAATGCACGAGTAGTATGCTCGAAATCAAGACTGTGATCCCCGTCGCCGGTGACGCGGGATGTCATATTACTTACCGAATGGCCGTCGAGGGTGACATCCGCTTTGAGTTTATAACCACCGATACGCAGTGTATCGAACCTATCTTTCGGAAACCCATAAAACGAAATTCCCATCGGGGTTGTCCATGAATATGGGGGCATTATTCCTGTAGTCAACATCGTTGATTGGGCGGGTGGGGTGAGGTGGCCGGGACCTTGAATGTTGGTTCGTAATTCACCGCCTAATTGAGCGATCAATGGGGTGGCGTCGCGTCCAAGAGCCAGGACTAACGTCTTCGAATATAGTGATTGTTCGGTCCCATTGAACAGATATGTGGTGCGAACACGCGGTCCCCACACGGTGTTGACCAGTTGATAGTCCCGATACTCGCAGCGGTCGGTATAGGTGACTCCGTGAGCGGATCCAGATGCTTTGACAGCCTCAATGGCCACGTCGGATTCGATAAATCCGCCCCGTGTATCTAAAAATATGGAATCGGTAGGTCCAAATTTAAATTGAGGAAAGCGGGTTGATGCGTCCTCATGGGATAGTGAAATAATCCGATCCGGATAGCGTTTAGCGGCCTCCATAAACTGTTTCTCGGTCTCCGAACCCCGTTGACGTACGATCAGGAGTCCCGGGCCGTCATAAAAAATTTTACCAGTGGGTTCAGTTCCTAGCGCTTTCCATTCCGTTATCGATTGATCTAGATTTTCAAGGTCGGCGGGTTTTGAGTAAGCGGATAACCCACAGATTCGGCGCCCCTTCATCGACGATCCGTCGGCATAGCCACGGGCTAAATGATGAACGATGACCCCTGATTGTGCCAAGCTACGTGCGGCCGACAGTCCGGTAATTCCGCCCCCTACGACCGTGGTATGTATCCGGTTTTTTTTCTGATAATCTCGATATACTATCGCTGATCCGACGAGACCCACACCCAGCACGTTGGACATTCTGTTCATAGGAATTCCTCCGATTTAAAGATGCCCCCACACTATTATCGAAAATACCATCGCGAAAATTTCAATGAAATTGACGATTGAGCACTGACCGGATAGTTCCTAAGCGGCAGCTCCTTAAATTTGACCGAGTGGGTAGCCTATGGTAATTCTGAATACCCATTTAACCGCGTGGGTACTTTAAGGAAGCATTTGATTTATATATGATTCAAGATTCATCCATACTGGCTAGCCTCGTTGAGATTGGTTTTAATGTCGTCTATTTTGCGCTGCTGGCGCGCGTGATTTTGTCTTGGGTTCCTCATGATCCCTTCCATCCGGTGGTGAATTTAATCAGTCAAATAACTGATCCCGTTCTCCGTCCGTTTCAGAAATGGATACCCCCCCTCGCTGGCTTTGATTTGTCGCCAGTGTTCGCGTATTTTGCACTTGAGGTTGCCCATTCCATCATCGTTGGGCTGTTGTTTTAAGTCCCGTCGTCGGAGTCGGGTAAAATCGACTGGGGGCATCCGACTAACATTTTTTAAACAAGGAAATTAATTATGATTACAGCAGGACAGGTCGTTACTCTCCATTACATCCTTCGCAATGCCGATGGTGACATCGTTGATCAATCGGAAGCCGATTTTCCGCTGAGTTATCTACACGGAGCCAACACTATCGTTCCCGGGCTCGAAGCGGCGCTCGAAGGAAAGCAGGTCGGCGATGAAATTGATGTTGTGATTGATGCCGAGGATGGGTATGGCGAGAAACTGGATGACATGTTAATCGAACTTCCTCGATCTGAATTTGGCACTGATGAGGAATTGGAAGTCGGTATGGAGTTTGAAATGGAAGTCGAGGGACATGATGAGATCGCGACCATTGTGGAATTAAACGACACAACGGTGATTGCTGATTTTAACCACCCACTCGCCGGTGAAACCCTTCATTTTTCCGTATCGATACTCGACATTCGCAACGCCACCGAAGATGAAATGGCCCACGGTCATGCCCACGGTGAGGGTGGGCATAGTCATTCGTCGGATCACTAACTGGAGGCGCATCCCCTGACTGGACGATGTTTAATCCCGTTGGAAGGCGGGAATTGCCCCGTTTGATTAATCCGTTGATATCGGTATGAAAACATTGCAGGTAATAATTATTTTTTTGGGGGGTAACTATGATTCGAGGGGTATTTAATTTTCCGGATTCCAAAATGTTAGGGTCGCTCAAGCGGGTGACGCAATCCGCGATTCAAAGCACAATGAATACCAATACTCGGTCGATCGCCCGACCCATGGTGGAGGTATTAAAAAAAATATCGCAATTTCTGAATTTAAAATTTGCGGTAAATACTCCAGCAGTAAAGGTGACCCCAACTGGAGGGGCAGGACATTACACCCCAATTAATTCGGTGGGTGATATTGAGAGCATACGTTCCACATCGACCGTGTCTCACGGACCTAATGGAATAACGGACGCCACAATTGAGAAAATGGACACATTTCGCGCGGCTCATAACCCAGGATTAACCTCGGAACAAGTCATTAAATATATCGACAAGGGGGCGGAATTGTTTAGGCAGCTGTCGGAAGGTCAATCACTTCCATCGGCCTCTTTAGATGATGTGCTGTCAATCTCGTGGTTTACAACAGCCGCGGCCATGCAGAATGGTCAGGAATTAGCCAAGGGCAGTGTGCGCTTACCGGACCCTGATCAAAAAGTATTTAATTTTTTGAAATCGTTTGAGAATAATACGACTGAAGAAAAGACCGGATTGCCGGATAGCTCAGTGCGACCGTACGCGCGATTTTCGTCGCATTACAATGGGACGTCTGGGAATACGGACAAGATTTTGGGACACGACCGGCAATGGGGGATTGAAAGTTACCGAAATGCCGAGGCGTTTCCGGGTGGGGGGAAATGCATACTATGGAATGAAATGTCGTCACCGGGATCCGATCAAAAGGAAATTTTTATAAAATTTGAGGAATCAGGTTTTCCATTGGCGACACCCAGTAATTTAGCGAATATTAATGGCAATCCCAAGTTCTCCTGGTACCAAAAAATGAGAATGCAGTTTCGCGATGCGGGGCGGGTAATTGGGCATTGTGTCAATTTTACCCACGGGCGTGGTGCGACAGGTAATGTGAATACAACGACATGGAAGGAACACACCGCCACGAACAAACCGTTGGAAACGCTGTATAAAACCACATTGAAATCTATTTCGACCAACAAAGCGCTTCCTAAAGAAATTCGAGACGAAGCAAAAACATTGCTTCAAGAGCTCAAAGATAAGCAAGTGTTTATGGGAAAAATGGAAGAGAATATAAGCGGGCTGGCGGATAAAATGGTCGATCAGAATGTTAATCCAGATGTTGTGGGTGCGGTGTCCGATCACGTGAGGATGATTAGTAATGGCGCGGCACGATTTATCAACGACCACGGGCATCAAACGATCGATGGTATGAGTCGGAAAGGTAACGAAGTGCACGTCGATCCAACGACAGTCTGTCGGGTACCCGATAATGAGAATGGTGACTCGCTCGGTGGTTAATTCGCATTGATTGGTACAATTTCAACAGTAACCCAAAAAATTATGACCGATTTCAGGACCCCTCATCGCGGTTTCCGGGGGGGCCTGTCCATCTCGTTTTGAGACGGTCCCCAGCTCTCTGTCGGTGACCGTCCTTCGCCCCAAATCGGTCAAAATATTGAACGACTATTGGTATGGGCGAAGCAACGGCCAAACAAATCAACAGCCCTGAGCCGAGCAAGGAACTGGGTGTGCCAGTCCGCTGCGTGTTGGGTCCGGGCGAAGCAACGGCCAAACAAATCAAATTGGTGCGCCGTCCGTGACTCGAACACGGGGCCAGCTGATTAAGAGTCAGCTGCTCTACCAACTGAGCTAACGGCGCATAGGTCTAGTTTATCCTGTATAAACCAAACGATCCAGCCAATCGGGGCTATCCCGTTAGAGCGTGTCCCATTATTACGGCGTTGATGTCAATAAATAGGAGTATTTCCTATTTACACAATTTCCTAACTGTGAGAATGTGTTGGATTATGACTGATATGAGTACCTTATTAAAGCAGCATCGCCTCAAGATGACGACGTTACGTCATTATCTTCTGGGGGTCCTTCAGCAATCATCTGGCCACCTGAGTCCCGAGGATTTGTATCGAGAAATTAAATCGACCTGCCCGTCAGCAAGTCTGTCTGCAATCTATCGAAATTTAGACGAATTTGTTCGGGCGGGCATTATTGGGGTCATCGAAACAGACGATCGCCAGCGTCATTATTTTGCCTGTGCGTCTCATTGTGGAACTCAACATCACCATCACTTTGTGTGTATTGAATGCAAAGCCGTGACGCCGGTTTTTCAATGTGTTTCTGAGGCAATGGCCGATCATGTGTCGTCGGAATTACACGGAAAAGTATTGTCTCATTTTTTTCAAATTAATGGGCTTTGCCAGCCCTGTATCTCACAGGATGAGACGCGCTGATGAGGGGGTATCGCCACGTGGTTGGAATAATGATTATGGCAGCGATCACATGTCTGTCAGGTTGTAATCATCCGTTCCGGCCGACGCAACGAGTGGTAGTCGTGACAACGCTATTTCCGCAATATGATTTTGCTAAACACATTGCGGGCGACTACGCGACGGTGAAATTGCTTGTGCCCCCTGGAGTGGAGCCGCATCATTTCGAGCCAACACCGAAAGATATAATTCAAATCCAAACCGCAGATTTATTTATTTTGACTCACCCGTCCATGGAACCCTGGGCGATGAAGGTGGCGGATACGCTTCCAAAATCGGTTGGGGTATTAAATGTCAGTCAGGGTATTCGATTATCGGTCGATCCGGATGGTGATCCAGACGATGGTGTCCCTGCCGGTTCAGTAGATCCTCACGTGTGGCTAGATCCCATTCTTGCTAAGAAAATGGTTGATAATATTACGATCGCCTTATGCCAGCGAGATCCTCAGCATGCCACTATTTATCAGAAAAATGCCGCGAATTATATTGCCAAGCTTGATCGTTTGGACCGTCGGTTTAAACGCATTACATCCCAGTCGACTTCTAATACGATTGTGCTCGGCGGGCATTCGGCATTTGGTTATTTTGCCAAGCGATATGGTATTCGGGTGATTTCCCCCTATCATGGGTTTGCTCCCGACGCTGAACCCACCCCTAAGAATATTGCTTCCGTTATCTCCCAGCTAAAATCAGTGCATCAACAGGTCGTGTTTTATGAGGAGTTATTGGACCCCAAGGTTGCCATGATTTTATCTCGGGACACCGGCGCAACACTCCGATTGCTTCATGGGGCGCACAATGTGTCGAAAGATGAGATGGATCGGCATATTACCTATATCGACATTATGTCCAAAAACGCTGATTATCTGGCGGAGGCTTTACACTCGTGTCGGTGACGCCTCAGGTGCGCGTGAGATCACTAAGCACTCACTATGAATCCGATGTGATTCTGTCCAAGGTTACATTCGATATTCAATGCGGTGACTACATTGGCATCATCGGACCCAATGGGAGCGGAAAAACAACCTTGATTCGTGCGTTAGTCGGTTTACATCCAATTGCCGAAGGGGCCATCGAGTGGCAACCTCAGCGGCCACGTATCGGGTACCTGCCTCAGAAAATTCTCAATCACGACACCCTGTTTCCGGCCACGGTAACCGAAGTGGTAGAAACCGGGCTTTACGGACAATTTCCTCTGGACTCTGCCCGGCAACGTCGCGCCGAAGTCGGCAGGATATTGGAACGGTTGTCGATTGGCGATTTGGCGCCGCACCGGATGAGTGATTTGTCTGGGGGGCAGCAACAACGTGTGCTGTTAGCTCGGGCCCTAGTAAAGCGCCCCCAACTGCTGATTTTAGATGAACCGACATCGGCATTAGATCCTACGATTCGAGATTTATTTTATGGCTTATTAAACGAACTCAACGGCACCGAAAATTTGACTATTCTCTTGGTTACCCATGATATGGCGTCGATTCGGCATCATGCGAAAAAAGTGATGGTTTTGGATCGTCGATTGGTCTTTTTTGGCACGTACCCTGAATTTTGTGGGTCAGATGACGTCACCCATTACCTCGGCTTAGATTTACAACACACCGTTTGTGGAAGGCATGATCATGGCCATCATTAATATGCTGCAATTCCCGTTTGTCCAATTAGCATTTGTTGTGGGGACCTTAATCGCCTTATGTTGCGCCGGATTGGGTTATTTTTTAGTCTTGGAACGCTATGCATTGATTGGCGATGGCTTGGCCCATGTTAGTTTTGCGGCGATCGCACTCTCGTTGGTGTTAGGCGCCACGCCCCTATGGATAATGATTCCCATTGTCATGATGGCCTCGTTGGTGATTCGTAAAATAACCCAAAGTGCGAAGCTTCATGGCGATGCCGCAATTGGGCTAGTATCGTCCGTATCCGCGGCGATAGCAATTGCGTTGGCCAGCATGGGGCATGGGTTTAATGTCGATATCATGAGCTATTTGTTTGGAAGTATACTTGCGATCACGACGACCGATGTGTGGGTGTCTTTGGCGTTGTGTTCATTGATATTAGTGGCGTTGGCCATTCTCCACCCGTACCTGTTTGCGGCGGCATATGATAGGGAATTTGCTCGGGCCAACGGGATTATGGTAGACAGAGTCACGACAGTCCTGATTCTTTTAACGTCTTTGACAGTCGCCTTGGGGTGCCGGATTGTGGGAACACTGCTTATTTCGAGTTTAATCGTGTTTCCGACTATCACAGCATTACAATGGGTCAATAGTTTTCGGCGGTCACTAGTCATGGCCTTGGGTATATCGGTCGTTGGCGTGTTAACTGGTATTATCCTGTCATTGTCTGTCAATATTCCGACTGGTGCGGCCATCGTATTGGTGAACGCGGCCATGTTTTGTGTCGCATTTATCGGTCGGAAGATAGCGTCCCGCTGATGTTCGGGGGCGGCTCGGCGATGTTTCTGGCCGAGGTGTTTGGATTTGGAATCATCGCCGGCACATTGAGTTGCGCAATTTTAGAAGTCCCGTTACTGGCGGGGTTACTTGGGACAGATTCTTATCGAAATGCGTTGAAAAAAATACTCGTATTTGTAGCGGGTTTAATGATTAGTTACAGCGTCATCGGGGTGATGTTCGATTCAGTGTCGCGATGGCTGAGTCGGTTTCAACTGGTCTCTACTAGCCTATACATGTGTATTGGGATAATTGCGCTGATCTGGGGACTCTGGATCGTCTGTTGTGGTACCACGTCGGGACAGGGTTCATGTCCACCTCGGACATTTTCTCCTAAATCTATGGTTGGTTTTTTTGCTTTGGGACTTGCGGTTGCGTGGATCGAAACACCGACATGTCCCGGGTGTGGGCCAATTATGTTGTTGATTAGTATGAGCACCTATGCCGCTGGAAAAACCGGGCTCGGTATATTGGCGTTCGGTGTGTATAGTGTGGGGCAAGCCGTACCTGTAATCGCGCTGACTTTGGGCGTTGTTGGGGTGAATACCATTCCGAAGATCCATGCCGTCCGTCCATGGTTTATGTGTTTGATTGGCAATTTGTTGGTGACGACAGGCTTGTTGTATTTATGGCTCGCTTAAGTCCGGTTCAAACAATACTTGTAACCTGTGTATGTCAGGCACTGATCGTTTGGGCGAGTCGCGGGTGGGTGATGTCGTTGTCCGTTCAACGGGCCGAATCCTTGTCCGCCAACGGGCAGTTTGGTCGCGCCCTACGCATTCAGCGCGTAGTCACCGTGGTCGATCCCAGGAATCTTGATGCGCTTATTGGCTTAGGCCGTAGTTATGAAGATCTAGATCGTGATAAACAGGCCGAGCGGACGTACTGGACGATTATCGATCGGTTTCCGGATCGAAATGAAGGGTATTATTTAATGTCACGACTAATTCGAAAAACTGGTGATGAATTCAACGCTGACGGGTGGCTTGAAAAAGCGGCGGAGCGGTCTGGACAATTTTCCGATCAGATTGCGTCGGATCGACGTGGAAGCCGCCCCCGATAAGTGGCGATAGCAGGCTTTTGGGCTGACCCGAGGGCTGGATCAAGTCTAGAGGGCGAACTGTTGTGGTGTTAATACTCGTTTTATATCCAAGACAGCCCCGTTAACAAAGTAAGCGACTCAAGGGATATTTAACTGGCCCCAGAAATGGGACCAGTTAGACACATTACTCGTGGTGTTCAGCGCCTTTTACTAAGGGCTTTACTGGGCTTTTGATGTCGTGGTGAACTGCTTCAATGGGATTTCGGTACGGGCGTAGCAGTTCATCTGAGAATGAAAATAGGAAAAAGATAAATAGAAAAACTAAACTGCCTAGAAATGCGATTCGGTCAAAGGTACGATTCCATCGAAGACCCATAAATATATTAATAACTAAACCGGCCTTAATAACCGCAACAAGAAGTGCAATAGGAAGATTCCATCCGCCGAAATTATACTGTGCTACTACAACCGTGATGATTGTTAATACCAGCAGTGACAATAGGGTGGCCACGTAGTAGCGGGCGGGGACGATGAAGTGATGGTCGCTGTGATCGTGATTGCTCATGGGTTTAACCTACCAAATAGAATAATGGGAATAAGAATATCCACACCAAGTCGACGAAGTGCCAATACAGTCCAACCATTTCCAGAGGGGTGTAATAGTTGGAGTAGAAGTGGCCTTTCCGATTTCGGAGCAATAGCCAAATAATGAGTCCAATTCCGACTAGAACGTGAATCCCATGAAGCCCGGTCATTGTAAAATAGAGTCCGAAGAAAAGGTGCAGGTACTCTGAGGCGCCGTGAGCTACAAAATACTTTGCGGGTAGGTACCCATGATGTATTTTCGCTGAGTATTCAAAGAATTTGACGACTAAAAATCCAAATGCGCAAATCATCGTGGTGATCAGGTAAAGCGAGGTTTTAAGTCGTTGGTTTAATTGAGCCGATCGGATCGCCATCACCATGGTGAACGAACTAAAAATAAGGATCGCGGTGTTTAATGCACCCATTTTCCAGGACAAAATATGGTGAGCTTCAACAAAAATTTCCGGATATGACCATCGTAAAAAGGCATACGCTACAAACAGGGCTCCAAAAAACAAGACTTCGGTAACAAGAAATATCCACATACCCAATCGGGCCGAATCAAACTCATGTTTTGAATTTGCAAAATGGTGAGCGACGATATGTTCTTTATGCGGTTCGGTTATTTTCATGACAATTTCACCTTATCGTAATCGTAGGGCCCATGAATAATATGGGGCGTATCAGCAAAATTTTCCGTAATCGGAGGGCTTTGTGTTGTCCATTCTAGGCCCAGAGATCCCCATGGATTGTCACCAGCCGGTTCCCCGTTAAGCAGCGATTCGACTAGATAAAAGGCCATGATTAAAAATCCGACAGTGAGAACCCATGTCCCAACTGTTGAAAACGCGTGAAGCGGTTGAAATTGATCAAGGTATGAATAGTATCGCCGAGGCATACCTTTTGTACCTAGAATAAATTGGGTGAAAAACACCATGTTAAATCCCGCCATTATGAAAAACCATGCGACGATGGCGGCTTTTTCGCTATACATTTTCCCAAACATTTTTGGCCACCAATAGTGAATCCCGCCCAGGAAGGCCATAACCGTTCCACCCATCATGACGTAGTGGAAGTGCGCAACTACGAAGTAGGTGTCATGCAAATGCACGTCTAACGAGAGGGAGGCCAGCATAATCCCGGTGAAGCCGCCAATCGTGAATAGGAATAAGAATGCAATAAAATAGAGAAATGGTGCCTTTAGTTCTATTTCGCCATTGTATAACGTCGCGATCCAGTTAAATACCTTTACGGCTGACGGTATGGCGACGAGATACGTCAGAAATGAGAAGATCATGTCGGCGTAATCTGACTGCCCGGAAACGTAGAGGTGATGGCCCCAGACTAAAAACGAAATGATTGCGATGGCGATACTTGAAAATGCGACCATTTTATAGCCAAATATATTTTTTTTGCTGAATGTGGTCACTAGTTCACTCATGACGCCCATCGCGGGTAAAATCATGATGTATACAGCCGGATGACTGTAAAACCAGAAGAAATGTTGAAATAGGACTGGATCCCCACCCAGAGCGGGGTCAAAAATTCCGATTCCCACCAGACGCTCGACTATTAACAGGAGCAATGTAATGCCCAATACGGGAGTAGCAAGCACTTGAATAATGGCCGTGGCGTATAGAGACCAAGTGAATAAGGGGAGCTTAAACCACGACATGCCAGGGGCGCGCATTTTATGGACCGTAACAATAAAGTTAATTCCGGTAAAAATCGATGAAAATCCGAGGATGAACGCACCTAATGTCATGGAAATGACGCTGGTATCCGTTGTTGAAGAATACGGCGTGTAAAATGTCCACCCAGTGTCCGCAGCTCCGGAAACCATTGAATAGACACAAAACGCAGCCCCGAATACATATAAATATAGGCTAGCTAGATTTAAGCGTGGAAACGCGACGTCTTTTGCCCCGAGTTGTATAGGGAGTAGAAAATTTCCCAGTGAAGCGGGTATTGATGGTACGATAAACAGGAAGACCATGACGGCCCCGTGAAGGGTGAATAATTGGTTATATTGTTTAGCGGATACAATGAGCTGACCCGGATTTAATAATTCCAGGCGGAGGGCTAAGGCAAAAAATCCTCCAAGACCAAACGAAATGGCGATAAATAGTAGGTACATTATCCCAATTCGCTTATGGTCAAGGGTCGTTAGCCAGCTTTTGATTCCGCTGACAGCATTTATGTAATTTGTTCCTGGTAATGACTCACTCATGATAGATTCTCCCGATTACTTCAAGGTTTTGATGTACGCGATAACGCCGGCAATTTCTTTATCGTTTAACAATCCTTTGAATGATGGCATCACAGGTTGATACCCGGTGACTACTTTCGCTGTCGGATTTTCAATGGACTCTTTGATATAGTTTTCGTCAGCAACAGTGGACCCTCCTGCATAGGCCCGAGTTTTTCCAAATAGACCTTTCCACGTTGGGCCAATTTTGTTCGTTCCATCAACGGAGTGGCATGCCACACATCCTTTTGAGGTATACAACTTTTCCCCCAGTTTTTCAGGTGGAAGTCCATCATCGGCCGATCCAGCGTTTGCGAGCCATTTTTCATAGTCGTCGGCGCTGACGACTCGAATTACCCCAAGCATTTGAGAGTGTCCGTCGCCACAGTATTCGGTGCAAAAGATTTGGAAAGTTCCGGTTCGGGTGGCTTCGAACCACTGTTTGGTGTACCGGTTAGGTATAACGTCCCGCTTAATTCGGAAATTTGGAACATAAAAACTGTGGATTACGTCCTCTGATGACATGATTAAACTCACCGGGGTATTTACCGGAACAACGATTTCACCCAGGGTTTTGGTGCCATTCTTGTATTCGAATTGCCACATCCATTTTTTACCTGTGACGCTGATATCGAGTGAGTTTTTAGGTGCAACGGCCATGTCTAAAAATCCTGTGAAACCCCAATAAAAAATAAAAATGGTGAGTATTAGTGGGGGGACCGTCCATGCTAATTCTAAGAACGTGTTATGGGTTATATGTGGCCCTGATGGGGGAGAGTAACCTGGTCGTTTACGATATTTAATAATGAACAGGGCGGTGACAATTAAAATCCCAACGAATAGTAGTATTGATCCATAAAGAATGAAATTAAATAGCCCATCAATATTTGGTGCGAACGTCGACGCAGCCTTCGGCATCCAACCGTTTGAAGCGATAAGAGATTCAGTAATAGTTTTATTTTGCATGGTTTTTTCTTCGATCCTTGGTTTTGATATTTAGGCCAAAAATAATTAGGCCCAGCGCACAGATCGTTATTAGACCTCCTATTTTCATAATATTACGCGCAACTATAGCGTATCCCCGGGTGTGAGAATCGTAGCTGAAGCAATATAGCGTGACCTTATCAATCGTGGAGACGAGTTTTCGATCACTTGCTTCGAGTATGGCTAATTTAAAATCTCGTTGATTGTAGTCAACTCCATATAAATACCGAGAAACTTTGCCGTCGGGTGTTAAGATCATAATTCCAGCACCGTGGGCAAAATCTTGGTTTTCTGGAATATATTTATACCTAAAACCAATTGTATTTCCAATGGATTTAACGTCGGCTGCGGAACCAATCAAAAATTGCCAGTCGGTTGAATCGAGTGTTTGTTTTGTGATCGATGAGGTGTGTTTTTTGCAAAATGCACGTGCTGACGATGTCGTGTCTTTGGGATCAAAACTGATGGTTACAATTCTATATTTGTCTCCGGGCATCCATTTTGAATCGTTTACGACCTTCGCTACCGATTCGACAACGAGGTTACACAACATCGGACAGGAGTAATAGGCCATTACCAGGACCACAGGCTTCCCGTCTGAAAATAAGTCACGGGTGTTAACTGTCACGCCATCTGAGCGAGTCAGTTGAATGTTAAGTGGAATTTGAGCACCTAAATTTTCGGTGATTCCGGCCTCTTCAAAATTGATTGACGGGGACTTTGACTGTGCAGGAAGCGAATGCACAGACATTAGAGTTAGAGCCGTTACAAGAATTGATTTTAGGATCGTTTGGTTCACTGGTTTTAGTTGTTGTACTTCTTTACCACGATCCCCATAGCGACGTCTAAGGGGATTTGGATCGTTCCCTTGTCCTTGTCGATCCATTCGGTTTTTTGCGACATTTCGGCCTCGTAATCGCGTTGTTGTTGTAACTCGGTTCCGATGCTCCCCGTTTCTTCACGGGTCGATTGAAATCCGGACGCGGAGGCTTTGTAGTACATTGATCCAAAGTATACGATGATCGAGAGGATTAAAAATGTCCCGATAATTGTGAGCCATACTCCGGTGGTGTGGGGTTCGTTTACATATTCTTCGACGTGTCCAGACATAGTGGTTTTACCTCCTTAAGTATGATGGTGCAGTGACTCGCTTAGTCTTGGGTCCTTATTCGGGATGAGTGACTTAGATGCTAAACGCTTCCAAAACAGAGCGAGATATATTCCGCCTATGCCAAAAAAAGTCGTTACATCTGTCAGTGTGACGTGGATTCCGGTGTGACTAAAATTGGGCATAATTAGCCAATAGAGATCGGTGACATGCATCATTAGAAACCATATTACGACAACGCATTGAACCTTTAGGTTTCGTCTGGCGTGCTTCGACATAAATACGACAAACGGAATAAAGAAATGGCCCAATGCTAAGAGCGCAGCGACGGTGTTCCAGGACCCAAAAAAATGCTCTTGAAACCACACCGTTTCTTCGGGGATGTTGGCATACCAGTATAAAAAATATTGGCTAAACGATACATATGCCCAAAATATGTTGATTCCATATAGAAATTTTGCGATATCGTGAAAATGGTCGATCCGGATAATGTCCGTTAAAAAACCAGCTTTCCGTAAGGTGAGTGCGATCAAGCTCATCGTTGCAAAGGCACATACGGCGCTTCCTGCAAAAAAATAGACTCCAAACATGGTGGAATACCAGTGGGGAGTCAGAGTCATGGCCCAATCAACAATCGCAAATGTAACTGAAATCGCAAATAGAAGGATAGCTGCAGCGGAAAATCCTTGCATTGAGAGAGTGAGTTGCTTATCACCGGACGTATCTTGATTGGTAGAGCGTTTATAGAAATACCGTGCCATTCCGATCCATATCGCAAAGAATGCGATTGCTCTAATAAGGAAAAACTTGAGGTTTAAATAGCCTTGTTTCCCTAGTAATAGGTGGTCGGCATTGACGATGTCGGCGTGCGACCATGGATAGAGTGTTTTAATGGCATAAACTATAGGTAAAAACAGTATGCTCATTACCCAAGCATTCATTGCAAAGGTTTCAGGAATTCGGCGAATGACGACACTCCATCCGGCTCGGGTTAAATGTTGGATAATAACAAAAAACAGGGACCCAATTGTCAATGAAAGAAAAACTAGAAACGAAAATAAATAGGAGAATGCGGCCTGGGTTGGATTCTGTTTCCATAGGATTGCGGTTGCCCCCAATCCGGCGAAGCCGACGGCAAAGAGGAGTTTGGGTAGCCCATTGGCGAGGAAACCTGTTAGTCTTGGGGATTCATTTAAATTGCTCATTGTGGTGTATGCTCCTCCTTACTGCAACTTGGCCTTAACAGAATCAGGTAACTCAGAATATTGAGCTGAACGTGATTTCTGAATAGCACGTACGTATACAACAATCGCCCATCGATCGGCCTCGTTGATTTGTCTCCGATAGCCAGGCATATTTCTGATTCCATTGGATGCGACGTCAAAAATGTATCCGTCTGATTCGGCGATGAGACGTGGGTCTGATAAGTTTGGCGGGGGGAGGAATCCTCTGGCCACCACTTGTGATTTACCAGTTCCAACTCGGTCATGGCAGGCCGCACAATATATATTAAAACGCTCTTGACCGCGCTTCATTACTTCAGGGGTGACGTGAATCGGGGCGTTGGGTATGAACGACCCGTTATCTAATTTTCCGGCATAATATGCGGAGTCTTCCTTTAGATAGTCCGCCCGGGTTGTGTTCCCGTCCGATATTGGCCCATTGCCCCAAGCTACAGTTCCTTCTGGGACCGGACGCGGAGCGGATTGTGCCTTGACTTTTGCCTGCCAGTCAAAGTTAGGGTTTAAATGGATGGGTTCTTTTTCAGTCCGGTAACCGCGACATCCAGACAGTGTCACGGCAAATAGTAGCAATAGTATCCATGTGGTGTGTTTCATAGTTATTCCTCTACAACCTCGACGGCTGTGCTGCCAGTTTCGTGAAGAAATCGCGCGGTGTCATCAATAGAAAATCGAGGATCGGTGGATTCTACCGTGACAAAAAATCCGTGGGAGGTTACGGTTCTAAAAGTAGGCTTTTTGAATAGTGGGTGGTACAGCTGAGGAAGTCCATTTAAAAAAAACATTCCAAATACCGCGCCGAATCCAGATAGTAATACCATTAACTCGAAACATACTGGCACGAACGCTTGAAAGCTGAATAGTAGTTTTCCGCTGGTCACAATTCGATATGCGGATGTTGAAACCCACGTTTGAAGCGCAATGGCGGAAAGTAGCCCCGTGGCACCACATGTCACAACTATCCATCCAAGAATCGAATCGTTAATTCCCATGGCGTTATCCATTCCATGGATTGGAAATGGGCTATACGTTTCAAATTGTTTATATCCTGCGTCTCGTAGGCGTTCAGCCGCATGGAGTAATTCACCAGGCGTTTTATATTCCGCTAGTAGACCAAAGGGTTTGTTTGTCATTACTTAGTGCTCCTCTCCATGATAGTGGGGGTTAGCGGCTGGCATGACTCCCTTAACTTCTGAGATCGCAATGATTGGTAAATATTTTAAGAACAAGAGGAAGAAGGTCAGGAATAGCCCAAAAGATCCAATGAACTGGCATATTTCAACGTATGTTGGGCTATAGTAGAACCAGCTTGAGGGTAAAAAGTCGCGGTGTAGTGATGTGACCGTAATGACAAATCGCTCAAACCACATTCCTATATTAACAATAATGGAAATAATAAACATGATCGGTATCGAGCGGCGTATTTTTTTAAACCAAAATAGCTGAGGGAAAATTACGTTGCATGAAATCATGGTCCAGTACGCCCAGCTATATGGACCGAATGCCCGATTAAGAAACGCGTAGGATTCATATTGATTCCCCGAGAACCACGCCATAAAGAATTCCATTCCGTAGGCGTAACCCACCATTGTTCCAGTGGCGAGTATGATTTTATTCATAGTTTCCAGGTGATGCATGGTCATAAAATCTTTCATTCCAAATAGCTCCCGAGCGAGAACCATCAGTGTCACAACCATTGCAAATCCGGAAAAAATCGCTCCTGCGACAAAGTAGGGAGGAAAAATTGTTGTATGCCAGCCGGGAAGTTGGGATACGGCGAAATCGAAACTTACAATGGAGTGTACCGATAACACCAGTGGGGTGGATAGTGCGGCGAGAATTAAGTAGGCCCGCTCGTAGTTCATCCAATGGCGGTTAGCGCCACGCCAACCCATCGCAAATATACCGTACCAAATTTTTCGGGTTTTGGTAGTCGCTCGGTCTCGTATCGTTGCTAAATCAGGAATTAATCCGACAAACCAAAACAGTAATGAGATTGTAAAGTATGTACTAACAGCGAAGACGTCCCACATTAGAGGACTGCGGAAATTGGGCCATATCGCCATTGAATTTGGTATCGGGAATAAATAGTATGCCACCCATACCCGCCCGACGTGGAATGCGATATACGTTCCGGCACATATTACTGCAAATACGGTCATCGCTTCGGCAAACCGATTAATGGATGTGCGCCATTTTTGGCGAAACAAAAATAGGATAGCCGAGATTAATGTTCCTGCGTGGCCAATACCGACCCAGAATACAAATCCGACGAGGTCCCAACCCCACATTACAGGGTTATTTAGCCCCCATACTCCGACACCCGACCATACGAGTTTTCCGAGCATCGACAGAATGAGTAAGAGTAATGATACCGCGATCCCAAATGAAATCATCCACCATTTCGGGGCTTTAGTTTCTACAGGACGACAAACAGTGTCCGATACGGACTTGAAGTCGTGGCCTCCTTCAACGAGGGTGACCCGTTTAGACGGATCGTCGATTGGAACAGAGACGCTCATGTTATGCTTTCTCCTCTACTAATTTGGGATGCGGATTTCGAACGCCAGCCAAGTACGTAGTGCGCGCTTTTAGGTATAGTTCGTGCAAAATGTGGTAATCCCTTGGATTCTTTTTAGCCTTAGCCACTTTGCTATTTGGATCTAGTGTGTTCCCAAATACAATTGCGTCTGAGGGACAGACCTGCATACACGCCGATTTTATTTCCCCATCTACAATTTCACGGCCTTCATTTTTGGATCGGATTCGTGCTTGAGAGATACGTTGTACACAATACGTGCATTTCTCCATTACCCCTCTCATCCGAATCGTGACATCGGGGTTGAATTGCATTTGGACGGTTTTATCTGGCTCTTTGAAGTAATCAAAGAAGTGCTCACGTTTTTTCGCGATCGCTTGTGGATTTCGTTGATGGAAATCAAAGAAATTAAATCGACGTACCTTAACAGGACAGTTGTTCGAACAATATTTTGTGCCGATGCACCGGTTGTATACCATATCGTTTAAACCTTCGTGGCTGTGGACGGTAGCATTAACAGGGCATACCTGTTCGCATGGCGCATTTTCACATTGCAAACATGTCATTGGCTGCTGGACCATGTTTGGATCATTTTCTGGTCCTTCAAAGTATCGGTCAAGGCGGATCCAATGCATTTCTCGGCCGTTAGCAACTTGGGATTTTCCGACGATTGGAATGTTATTTTCGGACTGACAGGCGACGAGGCATGCATTACATCCGGTGCATTTGCTCAGGTCGATAGACATTCCCCATTGATTTCCAGTGTCATAGGTCCGTTCCGGCCAGGACGATTTCATTGGGGGGCCTTCGTGCTCGGATTCCTTTGCAAATTCAGGATTCTCATCGTATTCGGTTAACGTGGCCTCTTTAATTAGGGGACGGCCTTCCATTGATGAATGTTCTTGGGTAGTGGCTAATGTGTAGGTTTTTGAGAGTTTTTGTATCGTCGCTCCGCCGATTACCGAGGTAGACGATGTCGGACGCAAGGCATACGCATTAAATCCTGTCCCCTGGCCAATTCTCCCATCGATTGTTCGGCCGTATCCCATGGGGATGACGATCGTGTCGTCGGCGGTGCCTGGTTGAACCATGACTGCAATGTCGAGAACATGTTTTCCAACGGATATTTTGATGAGATCGCCGGTCTTTACATGTAATTTCTTTGCCGTATCGACGCCAATTAGAGCGGCATTATCCCAAGTGAGTTTTGTGACTGGGTGGGGAAGTTCCTGTAGCCAACCGACGTTTGTAAATCGCCCGTCATAGACTTTGAAATCTGGGGTGAATTCCACTTGGAGTCCATGGATGCTACGTTCTGATGCAGTGCTAGAACCGAGTGCAATCGAAATGGCATCGGCAGGTGAGTTGGTGACTATCCCCTCGTGAAGCCACCGGCGCCATCCTTTTTCGTTTGATGCGGCAGATAACGTGGTTCGAACTTCGTCGTATCCGGAGACATCGGCGTCATTAATCAGTCGAGAAATGAATTCAATCTCGGACACACTCCCCGTGTATAAAGGGGTGATAAGCGGTTGAACAATGGATGTAACGCCATCGATTGTCTGAGAGTCGCCCCATGCTTCGAGGTAGTGTGTTTTTGGAGCAACCCATTGGACGTGATGTGATGTTTCATTGGCCGACTGCGTGAGATGCAGGCTGTGTTTCAGTTTGCTGAGTGCGTCGGTAAATCCTGATTCGGAACCGGAGTTAAATACTGGATTACCACCGAGTATAAAGAGCGTGGTGATGTCTCCGCCGTGAATGGCATTGACTAACGCTTGGATGGACTCTGTGCTTCCGACCGTCGTGTATTTCGATTCTGAAAAGTGAACGGGATAATATCGGATAGTGAGATTGTTGGCCCCGATCACCTGATTGATGGCGACGGCCATTGAGTGTGCGAATGGAGACACCTGAGATCCGACGACTACTCCGCCGTTGTGATTTTTTGATGTTAGATCATCGATGATGGCGTTTAGAAATGCCTCAGGCAGGATGTCCCCACCTTTTTTAGCAATAGCCCGTGCTTTTGCGACTAGCGGCGCAGGTGCTCCGGGGGTTGCTTTAAATATGGCCGATGCGAGCTGAGCGATTGCTGTATCGAATTGTCCAGGCTGAATTCGGATGCGATGATCTGCTTTTCCGCCGGTTATCGTAAAGTGGGACTCTACCATGTAGAGGCGGTTCATCCCGGCCTCGACGTCTGGATCACGACGAGATGCAAATTCTTTTGAGGCGCGGACATTATTTGGCTCTGTGCCCAAGAAATCGCAGCCGAACGATACGACGCGGTCTAATTTTGCATAATCTACTGATACACGGAGGCGCTTACCAGTAATCGCTTGGATTCCTTCGATGGCCGCATCATCGTTTATCGGTGAGAATTGGTAGATCGACGCGTTAGGGTATTTCTTGGAAAAATCATCGAGCAATCGATTGAGGGTCGGTGATGCATGGTTTTCTACCAGTACCGCCACTCCGGTTCCTTGAGTGTCTTTCATCGATTGGACTTGTGTCGATAGCCAATCGCCATACGTATCTGGATCACCGGATGGGATGTGAGTGGTGACCGATTTTAAGCGGTCAGGATCGTAGAGCTCAAGCACGCTGGCTTGGTGGATCGCATTGGTTGATCCTAGGCTTCCCGGATGGCTGGGGTTACCTTCGATCTTTGTCGGGCGGCCTTCGTGACTTTCGACTAAGAGCCCCACAACATCTGACCCAATGGCCATTGTTGTGGCGTAGAAGTTTGGGCGACCTGGAATCAGATTTTCAGGCATCCTGGCGTAAGGTCGGATGGTTTGTTTGGGTCGTCGAATACCCGCACAACCTGTTAATCCCGCAAATGCAAAGGAGGCGCCCATAATCTTGATGAATGTTCGGCGAGATACGTCGTCGTCTAGTACAGAGGCGTCTTTGGGAAACTCTCGATCGACGAACTCTTTAAACTCAGGAGAATTTTCGAGTTGTCCTTGACTACGCCAATACTTATTTTCTGCGTCAGATTCTATCGGTGACATGTGTTGCAATCCTCTCCAGGATGAATTTTGTAAGCTTCCTTAATTTGACGGCCAATTTCGGCTTGGTTGTCCGCTTTCCAGTCAAGTTTGGTTACAAACTCTTTTGGACGCAGATGATTTTCAGGGGCTCTGTGACATTCAAGACACCATGACATGCTTAACGGTTGCACTTGGTGGACGACTTCCATTTGGTCGACTCGTCCGTGGCAGCTGTAACATGAAACGCCGGCATTGATGTGTCTGCTGTGATTGAAGTACACGTGATCAGGAAGTTTGTGAACCTTCACCCATTGCATCGGTTTGTTTGATATATAGCTTTCTTTTAGCTTCATGATGTGGGGACTTTTCGTTTTAATCTGAGTATGGCAATTCATACAAGTGTCAGTTGACGGGATATTAGAGTGCGATGAATTTTCAACTTGAGTGTGGCAGTATCGGCAGTCAAGGCCCAACTCGCTAACGTGGAGCTTGTGGCTGTAAGGAATCGGTTGTTTGGGTGAGTAACCGACGTCGAGGTGTTTGGGTGAAAACCAGTACCAAAATACAAAAATAACGAAGGAGAGCACGAGAGCTGTTCCTGTCAAAATAACCATCGGCAGTTTGTTTACCCATTTGGGGAAAACGTAATTTGAAACTTGTTCATCGTTTTGCATCAAATTTGTTCAGTCCTTTTATTTGGAAAAAGTAGTGGTTGAAGTGAGAGCTATTCAAAAAGCCACCACATTATAACAATCCGAGATCGGTTGCGAAAGATCCGGATTTAAGGAGAAATTGGTGGGAAAACTAGTATTTCTAGTGCTTGTTTAATAGGTCTTTGATTGCCTCAACGATGTCTGGATTAGCTAAAGTTGTGCTGTCGCCAATCGGGGACCCTTCGGCAAGGCCTTTCAAGATTCGGCGCATAATTTTCCCACTTCGGGTTTTGGGTAGGTCGGGGGTAAAAATGACACGCTTGGGCTTTGCGATGGCACCGATGGATGTCGCCACCCAGTTAATAACCTCCGCTTCAAGAGTTGGAGTGATCGGGTGACCTTCTTTTAAAATCGTGAATGCGATAATGGCCTGGCCTTTGATGTCATCCGTGATGCCGACGACTGCCGCTTCGGCGATGGGATTAAAGTCCACAAGAGCACTTTCTATTTCCATTGTTCCAATCCGGTGGCCGGCTACATTTAATACGTCATCAACTCGACCCAATACCATAATGGATTGCTCGGGATCGGTTGCCGCCCCGTCCCCCGCGAAATAGCTGTTGAATCTTGACCAATAGGTACTGATGAATCGCTCATTGTCCCCCCAAATACCTCGCGCCATTGATGGCCATGGGTCGGTGATGGTGAGTAATCCACTGCCATTTTGAATGCGGACTCCGGTGTCGGAAAGAATTTCGATCGTTATCCCCGGCAATGCTTTTCCGGCGTACCCGGGGCGCATCGGTTCTGACCCGGGCAGAGTGGTAATCATAATTCCCCCGGTTTCTGTCTGCCACCATGTGTCGACGATGGGGCACTGGTTGCGACCGATTTCTCGGAAATACCACATCCAGGCCTCTGGGTTAATGGGCTCTCCGACGGAGCCTAGTAATCGGAGTGATGATAAATCGTGTCGATGGGGATAGTGATCTCCCCATTTCATAAACGCTCGAATGGCTGTCGGTGCGGTGTATAATATCGTGATCTTGTGGCGATTTATAATCTGCCAGAATCGATCTTTATCCGGGTAATCCGGGGCTCCTTCGTAAAGCATAATGGTGGCGCCGTTAGACAGTGGCCCGTATACGACATACGTATGGCCCGTGATCCAGCCCACATCGGCAGTGCACCAGTAAATATCAACGGGCTTTAGGTCGAACACGAGGGCGGTTGAGTACTTCGCATGGGTCAAATACCCCCCGGTGGTATGAATGATTCCTTTGGGCTTGCCGGTAGTCCCGGAGGTGTAGAGAATAAACAGTGGGTCCTCACTGCTCATGGGAATGGGGGGATAGTGATCGTGGGTAGTATGGAGTAGTTCGGTGTAGTCAAAGTCTCGACCGCTGACCATGGTGACATCGTGACCCGTGTGCCGGACCACAATAACCGCGCTGATGCTATCACAACACTCGACAGCCTGGTCGACAATCGATTTCAAACCGACGACACTCCCTCGGCGATATCCGCCATCCGCTGTGATCACTAGCCGCGATTGTGAATCATTAATACGGTCGATTAACGAACTTGCGCTGAATCCACCGAATACGACACTATGAATAGCGCCGACTCGAGCACAGGCTAGCATAGCGACAATGGCTTGAGGAATCAGTGGGAGATAGATAGTGACACGATCCCCCGGCTTGATATTAAAGGTATTGACTAAAACCGATGCAAAGCGGGCCACTTCATCGTGTAATTCAGCGTAAGTGTAGCGTGTGATGGCCCCCCCTTCACCCTCCCATATGACGGCGAGTTTATTCCGAGTGTCTGATGCCATGTGAACATCGAGACAATTTTCACTGGCGTTCAAACGACCACCAGAAAACCACGATGCAAAGGGTCGGTTCCACTCGAGTGTGGTATGCCAAGGGGTCGTCCATTTAAGTTGTCGTGCCTGATTGTCCCAAAATGCGAGTCGATCGGATGCCGCCTCTGTGAATAATTGGCTGACGGCGTAGTGTGTCGATGGAAATCCTGCGGGTACGTTAATGAGTCGGTCTTCAGATAGACGTGGGGTAGTGTTTTCTGTCACGGGGTAGCCTCCTAAAAAATCTGGCTGATGAGCCAGGATTTATCGAACCATTACTGACCATGAACCGTATGCACCTGTGGCGCTGGTGGTGTGATGATTACGGGAATGTCGGAACCATACACGATTGATGGCGGATGTGCACGTGGTTGATCGTCCATACGGTAGATACAGGCCGATCCCCGACAGATAGATTTACTGGGGAACCGTGGACCACCCTCCGACATTCGTGCTTGGGATGCCTTGATGGGATAGCCATTCCACGGCGCTACCGCTACGTCCGCCGGATTTACAGCACATGTACAGGGGGGATTTTAACGATTTAATATGGGCTAATCGAAGGGGGATTTGGTCCAGGGGAATGTTGATTGCATGGGGGTGATGTCCCTCGGAGAATTCGCTGGGTGTCCGAACATCGATCAACGTTCCTTGATATATATCGCCTGCAGTTATCATTGGGATTCCTTTCGAAAAATTATAGAATAGTCCAAATTGTTTTGAAGTTTCAAACCGATGCTTACTTAGCGTTGGGTTCGTGATACGATGAGTGAATGAAAGTACTCGTCACTGGTGCCGCCGGCTTTATTGGGTTACATCTTGTCGAACGGTTGATCTCCGATGGCTATCAGGTGGTTGCACTGGACAATCTCTACTCGAGTGATGGGAAATGCCTCGAGCAACTTGTCACTCGGTTTCCACGTCAGTTGCAATGGATTCATGGTGATATTCGGGATGTGGAATGCGTGAGTCGCGCGATGGCAGGTTGTTCAGTCGTATTTCACCTTGCCGCAGCGGGATCGGTACTCGAGTCCATTGAGAAGGTCAGTGTCTACCATGATATCAACGTTACCGGGATGTTTAATGTGTTACTAGCGGCTAAAAATGCTGGTGTTGCCCGGTTTGTCTTAGCCTCTTCGGCGTCGGTATATGGGGACACCTCTCAGGGCCCTAATCTGGAATCTCAGGACGTGCGGCCAATGACGCCGTACGCCGCGAATAAGGCGATTGCCGAGGCGTATTGCATGGCTTTTTTTAAATCGTACGGTATGCCGACGGTCATCTTTCGATTTTTTAACGTTTATGGACCTCGTCAAAATCCTCGGTCGAGTTATGCCGCGGCTATTCCGACATTTATTAAGGCCTGTCAGGCCAATGAGTGGGTGACGATATTCGGTGATGGGGAACAAACCCGAGATTTTGTGTACGTTGGCGATGTAGTAGAAACGCTGATCACTGGCAGTCGTTGTGATGCCTCGTATCTTGGGATCCCCATCAATGTTGCATCTGGGCAGCCGGTAACAATAAATCATGTGGCTCAGACCATTCGTCAGGTATGGAATTCGAGTAGCCGTATTTGCCATAAACCACCCCGTTCCGGAGATATACGCGACAGCTCGGCGAATGTCGATCGGTTGCGCTCTATGGGGGTTACACAGGCGTTAACTTTACGCGAGGGGTTGGCCAAGATTCGATCTCATACCGATCGGGTGTTGTAAGGTTGTCAAGTTCCTTGAAACGGGCAATACTAGCAACTTCGGTTTAAAAAATAACGCGTGAATGGCGGTTCGCGTGTGATTCTTGGAGTGGTGAGGACCTATGAAGCAAAGTTGGATTTATCGACTGCCCCGGTTGCTGTGGGTGATGGTCTTAGTGGCAATATTTGGGGGGGGAATGACCCATGGGGTTTTGTCAGCCTCTCCCTTTGAAGAGTACGTGGCCCGAATGGTGTCTGCCGATGATGATAATCAAATGAAGTCTCCGACCATCTCTGTGTTTGGGAAACAGATCTTTAACGTTTCACCGTCCGACAACGCCTTCAGTCGGGTGGTTACGGTTCCCGTTGGTTCCGATTATGTTGTGGGTGTTGGCGACCAGTTTAACATTACTATCTGGGGAAATATTGACGCCACCGCAAACGTAACGGTTGATAGTGATGGCAATATCACTCTCCCAAAAATTGGGGTGGTCAATGTACAGGCACAGCCCTTTGATGTCATGCAGCGTACCGTCAAGGCGGCCGTCGGGCGGCTGTATAAAGGATTCGACATCAATATCAGCTTATCTCAGTTGCGTAGCAATCAGGTGTACGTAGTGGGAGACGCCGCGAATCCGGGAACTTACACGGTATCCCCCCTCGCCAGTTTGTTAAATGTCGTTTTGGCGTGTGGCGGGCCGAGTGAGTCTGGTAGCTTGCGGAATATTCAACTCCGACGAAATGGTCAAACGATTACCCGATTTGATGCGTATCGATTGTTAATTGATGGGGAAAAAACAGGGGATGTCCGGTTGATGTCAGGCGATATTATCTATTTTCCTCCGTCGTTACCTCAAGTGGGTGTTGTGGGGAGTGTCAAACGTCCGGGAGTCTATGAGGTGTATCCCGGGGGGACGATTGGGGACGTGATTCGACTGGCGGGTGGACTGTCGGACATCGCGTTTCAGGGACGAATTCAATTGTTTAGTATCACTAATAATACCCAATTGGCATCGGAGTTGGACGTTAAATCGTCACTAAATTTGCCAGTCGGTGGGGGGGAAATAGTGAAGGTGTTTGACGTCAGTAATCCAATCCGGATGGTGACACTGACTGGCGCGGTCACGCGTCCAGGTCGGTATGCTCACACCAGTGATCTGACGGTTGAAAAATATCTATCACTGGCCGGTGGGCCTACATTTTTGTTCGGCGGTGAGGTTGAGGTGAGTCGCCTGGTCCCATCGATAAATGGACCCATTGAGACACAATTCAAAGTCGCTACTAATGATTTGGGTCGCTGTCGTGTTGAACCTGGCGATCGACTGTTTTTTACCCCATTTCCCGAATGGAACGAGATCAGTCAAGTGACTGTTAATGGTGAAGTGCGGTTACCTGGCCAGTACGCCGTTCGAAAAGGCGAGACATTGTCGTCCGTGATTAGTCGTGCAGGAGGGTTAACCAATCGATCATTTTTGAAAGGCATGGTGTTGACGCGGGAGTCGGTGAAACAAATTCAAAAACAGAGATTAACGGAAATTGCACTTCGACTTCGAGAGCAGAGTGTCGCTGTACCAACAGGGTCTGAAGGGTTCGCTCGGCTCAGCAAATTAGCGGATGAGATTAGTTCGTCAAGTGTGACGGGGCGATTGGTTATTCGTGTTAATGACGCCAGTAAGATAACGCCTGAAAATGACGTGGTGTTAGAGCCGGGGGACTCGATATTTATACCCCCGATGGCGGCCACTGTGTTTGTAACTGGGGCGGTTTACAACCCCAATATGTTTTTATCCAGTAAGGAATTGTCGACCGTGAATCACTATGTGGCACTGGCTGGGGGCTATGCGCCTCGCGCGAATCAGGGCGAGGTGCTGGTTATTAAAGCTGACGGCTCTACAATTCGACCGGACAGTACCAAAATCGAACCCGGAGACACAATTTACGTCCCATACGATTTGCAGGGATTTGACCCATGGCGGGTGTTATTAGATAGCTCGCAATTGGTCTATAACCTGGCCTTTGCGGCTGGTGTGATTTCGAAGGTGTTGTAGTACGGTGGCAACGCTTCAATCGATTCGTTTGGCCATCATTGGCTTGGGGTACGTTGGTCTTCCATTGGCGGTTGAATTTGGGAAACACCGGTCAGTGGTTGGGTTTGACATTAATAATGTGCGGATAGAGGAGTTAAATAATGGACTCGATCGTACCGGGGAGGTATCGGCGGATGACATCCAATTGGCCAAACAGGCTGTATTTACGTCTGACACGGAGTCTTTATCAGCGTGTAATTGCTATATCATAACGGTTCCAACTCCTGTCGATCGGTCCAATCGTCCCGATTTAACCCCGCTAAAGCGTGCGTCTGAGATTGTGGGAAAGGTGTTAAAGGTTGGTGATATTGTCATTTATGAATCAACGGTTTATCCAGGGGCAACGGAAGAGGATTGTGTGCCCATACTCGAACGTGAGTCGGGCTTGCCATATGTGTCGGGGCAATTGCCGGTGGACCGGCCTGGATTTTATTGTGGCTATTCGCCTGAACGGATAAATCCTGGCGACAAGTCGCGGCGTCTGTCGACCATTCACAAAGTGACCTCAGGTTCCACCCCTGAAGTAGCCGAAATTGTTGACCAGTTATATCGACAAGTTATTACGGTCGGGACGTACAAGGCGGAGTCGATCAAGATTGCGGAAGCCTCAAAAGTGATCGAAAATATTCAGCGTGATGTCAATATTGCGCTCGTCAACGAATTGGCTATTATTTTTAACCGATTAGGAATCGACACGGAGTCGGTGTTGCGGGCGGCGGGTACTAAATGGAATTTTTTGCCGTTTCGGCCGGGTCTCGTCGGGGGGCATTGTATTGGGATAGATCCGTATTATCTTAAACACAAGGCTCAAGCTCACGGATATCATCCGGAGATTATTTCGGCGGTTCGTCGGTTGAATGATGGAATGGGGCAATATGTCGTGTCCCAACTGATCAAGCTAATGGTTCATCGCAGTATTGATGTTCCGAATAGTCGTATTCTGGTGCTGGGCTTTACGTTTAAGGAAAATTGCCCGGATATCCGTAATACCCGTGTCATTGATATTGTCACTGAATTAAGTGACTACCGATGTCGAGTTGACGTTTTTGATCCAGTGGCCAATCCGGATGACGTTGACCATGAATATTCGTTGTCATTGGTCAGCGTTCCCGATCCAGGCGCGTACCAAGCCATCATTATTGCTGTTGCACATGATATTTTTAAACAGTGGGGTGAGGCCAAAATCCGGTCGTTTGGGGCCGATAACCACGTGATCTATGACCTTAAATATTTACTAGCGCCCCAGGCGGCCGATTTGAGATTGTAGGAGGTTAGCGTATGTATCAAATCATTATAGATCGAAAAATAAATGTAGCGGTCGTGGGATGTGGACGAATTTCTGCGAATCATTTCAAATCAATTCAGCAGTTTTCCGATGATTTAGAACTGGTCGCGGTATGTGATACCGATCCCGATCAGTTGGCCGCGGCCACGAAAGCCTATTCGGTAGCGGGGTACCGTCGATTGGATGATTTACTATCTCAGGAATCGGTGGATTTAGTCGTGATTTGTACTCCAAGCGGACTCCATCCGGATCAGGTGAAGCGGGTAGCTGAGGCCCGCGTCCACGTTATGACCGAAAAACCAATGGCGACCCGGTGGGCCGATGGCGTCGCGATGGTTCGCGCCTGTGATAAAGCGGCTGTTCGATTGTTTGTTGTGAAACAAAATCGGCGTAATTCGACACTCCAGCTTCTGAAGCGTGCTGTGGATGAAAAGCGGTTTGGACGGATTTATATGGTCAACATTAATGTGTTTTGGACTCGGCCTCAGGATTATTATGATTCTGCCAAATGGAGAGGAACTTGGGAACTTGATGGGGGCGCATTTATGAACCAAGCCAGCCATTACGTTGATTTGATTGATTGGCTCATTGGCCCTGTCGATAGTATTCAAGCCATGATGGGTACATTGGCCCGTGATATTGAAGTGGAAGATTCTGGGGTTCTCAACATTAAGTGGAGAAGTGGGGCATTGGGCTCAATGAATGTCACTATGCTGACTTATCCTAAAAATTTAGAGGGTAGCATTACCATTTTAGGTGAAAAGGGAACGGTTAAAGTGGGTGGGGTTGCGGTCAACGAAATTCAGCAATGGGAATTCTCCGAGGCAAAGGACTATGATGCGTCCGTGTCAAATGCGAGTTATCAAACAACCTCGGTCTATGGATTTGGGCATCCGGTATATTATAAAAATGTAATTGATACCTTACGGGGTAAAGCGGATCCCGAAACCGATGGCCGCGAAGGTCTAAAATCCCTGGAAATTCTTATTGCGGCCTATTTGTCGGCCCGAGATCGTCGCACCGTGTCGCTTCCGTTGGAATATTAATGCCAACCATTCATCCTAGTGCCATAGTGGATAGCGGCGCTCAGATAGGGGAAGGAACCTCGGTGTGGCATTGGACTCATATTTGCAGTGGTGCCAAAATTGGGGCTCATTGTTCCTTGGGGCAAGGCGTATTCGTCGGGAACAATGTCGTTATTGGCCATCGGGTAAAAATACAGAATAACGTTTCCGTGTACGATAATGTGGTTCTCGATGACGATGTGTTTTGCGGCCCCAGCATGGTCTTTACCAACGTATATAATCCACGTTCCGCAATTAGTCGGAAGTCTGAATATAAGGATACTCGTATTAAGCGAGGGGTGACGATTGGTGCCAATGCAACGATCGTATGTGGAGTGACCATTGGCGAATATGCGTTTATTGCCGCCGGGGCAGTTGTCAATCGTGACGTAAAGCCCTACGCTTTGATAGCCGGTGTTCCGGGGCGTCAAATCGGGTGGATGAGCGAGTATGGCGAACGACTTAATTTGCCGATTGTGGGTGACGGAGAATGCGTGTGTCCGCATACGGACAAACGCTATAAATTGATCAACGGAGAGTGTCAGACATCATGAGTAAAATTCCATTTATTGATTTAAAAACGCAGTATCAACACCTGAAAACCGAAATAAATCAGCGTATCAACGCTGTTCTGGAGCATGGTCAGTACATCATGGGTCCCGAGGTCAACGAATTAGAAAATCGATTAGCCGCATATACCGGTGCAACACATTGTATTACCGTCGCCAGTGGTACCGAGGCGTTGTTGATTGCGTTGATGGCGTTGGGAGTTGGGCCCGGCGACGAGGTGATTACAACTCCATTCACGTTTGTAGCCACGGCGGAAGTCATAGTTCTCGTGGGAGCGACACCGGTATATGTCGATGTTGAACCCGATACATGTAATATTGATGTGTCAAAAATTGAAGCGGCGATAACCTCTAAAACCAAGGTTATTATTCCCGTCAGTCTTTATGGGCAACCTGCAGATATGGACGAAATTAACGCGATTGCCTCACGGCATAACATCACGGTTATCGAAGATGCCGCTCAGAGTTTTGGGGCGACCTATAAAGGTAAAAAAAGTTGTAATCTATCTAAAATTGGATGTACCAGCTTTTTTCCGAGCAAACCGTTGGGATGTTACGGCGACGGTGGTGCGATTTTTACTTCGGATGACACGATCGCTCAAGCCTGTCGTGAAATTCGGGTCCATGGCCAAAGCCGGCGGTATTACCACACCCGAATTGGGGTTGGGGGGCGAATGGACACGATTCAATGCGCGGTGATCCTTGCTAAATTGGATCGGTTTGAGTGGGAAGT
>RHAI01000050.1 GCA_010028705.1 bacterium | reverse complement strand
CTAGTAACTAAACGCCCTATTCAGACTCGCTTTCGCTACGGCTCCGCATTCAAGCTTAACCTTGCTACTAAAATTAAGTCGCCGGCACATTCTTCAATAGGCACACCGTCAGTCCCAAAAGGAACCTCCGATCGCTTGTAAGCGTATGGTTTCACGTTCTATTTCACTCCCATCCCTGGGTTCTTTTCACCTTTCCCTCACGGTACTTGTTCACTATCGGTCACACAATGGTATTTAGCCTTGGATGATGGTCCACCCAGATTCCCGTAGGATTACTCGAGTCCCACGGTACTTAGGAATACTTTAAATGAGGCTATGATCTTTCGTATACGGGGCTATCACCCTCTATGGCTGAACTTTCCAGAACATTCTACTAGAAAATAACTTTGTAACTCACTCACATCTTTACAGAGATGTGAAAAAATATCCTGCAACACCGCAGCTACAGCGCCTGTAAGCTACTAACATAGGTGCGGTTTAGGCTCATCCCTCTTCGCTCGCCGCTACTGGGGGAATCTCGTTTGATTTCTTTTCCTCTAGCTACTGAGATGTTTCAGTTCGCTAGGTTCCCTTCTCGTACCCTATGTGTTCAGGTACGGATACATGGGCATTACCCCATGTAGGTTTCCCAATTCGGAAATCTCCGGGTCAAAGCTTTGGCCAGCTCTCCGGAACTTATCGCAGCTGCTCGCGTCCTTCATCGGCCTGTGTGCCAAGGGATCCTCCATACGCCCTTAATATCTTAACCAAAAACGGCTTATGAGCAATAACTTAATATCCTCACAAGCTCTCGGCTATATTTGGAGACGACTACATTTATTTTTTCAAGGAACATCGCCGTTTGGCGGAGGAGAGGTAATTTACTGGAACCTCAATTGAGTGTCAACCCTATTTTTTTTTAGGTCTTGAAAAAAAGCCCCGAAATGCAACGTTTATTGAGACATTTGAGCTCAAAATATCGATTTTAACTTAATTTAGAAAACTTGCATTTGGTTTTCCTTGAATTTTTTTTTCATAGAAGACAGCCTGATAATTAATTAAAGATTAGGGTTTCAAACCAATGCCTTTAAGAATTTCGCAACGAAAACCATCACAAGCTTCCAAACTATGCCCATCGGTGAAACAATGGAAACGTCTTGCTGCGTCCCGTTCTTGCCTTAATAGATGAAATTAGAAAGTCTTAACTTGTTAATAAATCCGAAATTCAAAATTTTAAAATACAATCATTTATATTTTATCCGCGCAGAATCTGTTTAATAAAGGCAAGAGTGGTGCAAATCTGAGATGAGAGGTTCTCGAGAACATCGGAACAGGAACTTCATTAAACGTGGGAGTAGCTATCCCCTGGTGGTTAACCCAGCTTTGTAAATTAAGGTCGATATGAGTAGCAAATGTCTAGTTCTATTAATTGGAGGACGTAAATGAATTGCGTTAAAAACATCCTAAAAGCAGGAATCTGCTTACTTGTCGGAAAAAAGAACTATCACCGTATTGTGATTCGTCATTGGGTCAAAAAACTGTCAAAACCTGAATATGATGAAAACCACATTAATATTTTACGCAAAATCGTGGTCCCCGGTTCAACCTGCGTCGATGTCGGAGCCAACATGGGCCAGTACACAGTAAAGTTAGCGCAATTGGTCGGAGAAGACGGAATGGTCTTTTCGTTCGAACCAGTTGGAGAAACCTACAAACTTCTCAAGACCATCATAGGAAAGTTTGGCTTTAATAATGTCGAATCATATAACTTAGGACTCGGAAAAACCAAGGAAAAACTACCCATAAGCATTCCATCTTATTTCGGTGTACCTTTGCTCGGACTTTCTCATGTAAGGCATTTAAGTTCTGAAAAAACAAAAAGCACCCAAGAATTTGTAGAATTTGAATGTCTCGACAACTTGAAATTGGGCAACTCGATAATATCGCTGATCAAAATTGATGTAGAAGGATTTGAATACAATGTAATTCAGGGAGCAAAAGACACCCTTATTAAGCATCGCCCTGTATTATTAATAGAGATAGATCCGTCAATGAACTCAAGACTAGGTTTAGATGCATCCAAAACAGTTTCAACGTTAAATGCAGACAATTATGAGATGTACGTTCTCGACGAAACTAAATTATGCATCAAATATGATCTCGTTCCCGGAGAAGTGATGTACTATTTTGTACCTAAAGAGAAATCCGGCATCGTCAAAATCATTAATAGCAGCGACTAAGGTATCCCTTTTTCAATCCTGCACGTAGCATCGATTCCTCCCCGGGTATTGTATATCGTCGTAACCACTAGAAACTGTGGCGCTAGAACCGAAAAGATATCAGTGAAAAGTCGATTCGTAGCGGGTTCTTGGTAAATACCAATATTCCGATACGATACGATGTAATACTTAAGAGATTTTAATTCGACAATTTTCTTATTTGGAACGTACTCAATTTTTAAAGTGCCGTAATCAGGTAAGCCTGAGAATGGGCAAACGGCAGACCACTCTTTCGTCTCATACGTAATAAGTTGTTTCTCACCGCAATAATCAAAGGTTTCCAAAAAGTCTTTTCGAATATTCGTTTCATCTTCAAATGGCAGGGTCAATCCCTGGGCAACAACCATACGTTCCTCCTGATAATTTCGGCACACTAGCATAAACGGTCAGGTGAGCTTGAGCAATTATTTTTCGCGTATTGGACCACTGCAATGCACCGATTCTATTTCACCATATTGAGTAAACCCCTTGTCGAACTATTTGATTTAATATATTCTGTTAAACCCTTCACGAACGTGGAGCTCCTTCATCGCGGGGTGGAGCAGTGGTAGCTTGTCGGGCTCATAACCCGAAGGTCAGAGGTTCGAATCCTCTCCCCGCTACCAAAGATATATCATAGCCTCTCGAATTGAGAGGCTATTTTTGTTTCAAAACGAGACGTGCAAGGCCAAAGCCGACACCCATTTTGGGTTGAATTTTTCTGTTAGTCCACCTAATGTCTTGACTATGGGATCGAAAAACAATGCACTCGTCGTATTCTCAGGAGGTCAGGATAGCACCACCTGCCTTGCCATTGCGATCAGGGATTGTACCCGCGTTGAAACCGTGACATTTGATTACGGGCAACGTCATCGAATCGAACTAGAGCAGGCCCGATTAATCGCCAATTTAGCCGGAAGTAAAAAACATCACGAAATTGATATGGCTTGGCTAGGAACTTTGACCGAAAACGCACTGACTCGTCCCGACATACCAATCACACATTTAGCTGGAGAACTACCAAGCACATTTGTGGCAGGAAGAAACCTATTTTTTCTAAGCATCGCCGCAGTCATAGCCAAGCAGCGCGATATCCAATTAATCTATACCGGCGTTTGCGAAACCGATTTCTCTGGCTACCCAGATTGTCGCCACGATTTTATTACCAGCTTGAATCAGACGATAAATATAGGAATGGACTGCAACATTGAAATTAGAACCCCATTAATGAATCTGAACAAATCCGAAACTGTCATCCTGATGCGAAAGCTGGGAAAATTAGATTGGTACGCGCTCAGCCACACCTGCTACGAAGGAGTCCGCCCCGCCTGCGGATCGTGTCCAGCATGCAAATTAAGGATTAAAGGGTTCAATGACGCGGGAATACCGGATCCGTTGGAATATAATCAATCCAACTAAGGGGCAACTATAGACAACGGACTAAGTTCCTTTACCAATCATTTCCGAAATCCCACTCTGAAACTGTAGTCGTTCCCTCACTTGAAATTGAAAATAATACAAGGTGCGGAGAAGGGGAATTGATACAGTGGTCGGATATTTATGACGGGTAACTACAGGAATAATAGTGCCCGCAGTTGGTGGTTCAAGCCAAAACTCCGACACTCGGGGCCCTGTTGCAAAATGGCTTATTTTCAGAAATAGCGAGGTTGCCAAATGATTCAGATGCGCCGTTTCTTTCTCGACGTGGTGGTGCAGAGCGACATGAGGAGAGCGAAAATGGCGTAGATGGAGCATTGCGCAACAACGCCCACGGGGGATTACCCCCATTCTTAGGTTGCCTCACTTATTAATCACAACGAAGGAAAGCCAATAACCCACTGAACAATCGCACGACCGTTGGTTACAAAAAAATCTGAAATTTTGGGTATCAATTTTTCGATAACTATTAAGAATGATTTTACCAACTATCCATCGATACATATCCCAATCTGCCCCCGATAAATCTAGCGATGAACGACTATTTAACGCCATTTTGAGTGAATTAGGGATCGTCCGCCGGCCCATTCAATTACTGAATTTAAAAAAAAATGTGCTGACCTTTACGGTTCCATTAAAGTACATCTCACCGCAAAAGCAGCGAACGAGTTACGTCAGATACAAATTCGAACTCCCAAAGCATTGGACAAATTACTTGATAACCCGGCATTTTACGATGTATTCGTGACCATCCCAGCATATCTTGGCATTGACGATTCCGATTTTTTTCAAAAAATAACAAATCGATCGCAGTGGGCCCCAGATGGCTACGAGCCGATAGTGATCGGGGAAATACATTCCGAGACCAAAGAATCCAGAATTTCGGAAAGTACGCTGCTACAAATGGCGACCATAATCGGAAAGCCCGTCAAAGTAACGGAGCAATTTTATTTTGAATTAAGTGGCCGCGAACGAGCAGCGTCGGACTGGCATATCGACAAATACGATCAGCGATATTTTAGCGTAACATTCTCAGATCCAGCGGGCGGCACAGAATACCTTATACTTCCTCAATTTATCCCACCCACCAACGAGCATTCGACGAATGAAACTAATAATCGGTGGCAATTTTGTATCGACGCACTTATCCGAACTGTCCTGTTAAATCCAGAGAATGAGCATTGGATTCGACCGTTTATCCGTCACACAATCCCAAATATTGTTTACGCCGATCTCATAACAAATTTCTATCACCGATCGCCACGAGGAATTCCCCGTCTTCACGCAGTATTCGAATATAGCGACGCCACCCTGATACCTCCAATTGCCACTTCCACCGACCCTACTCCCAGGCCAAAGATGCCACCGGTTTAAAGCCTCAGATGAAACTTGCGACAAACTCCCGAATTAATTAATTTAGTCAAAAAAAAACAAAACAATCATCCCAGAAAACGCGAGTTCGCCAAATCATATGAGTAATATAATGTCCAAAAACAGTGTGCCGGGTTAAATAAACGATGAATACTTTGATTTTATTAAGTTTACCGTTACAATTTGGAATGACTACAATGTCTATTATCTTAATAGACTAATACTTGGAGAAAAAATTTATGGTGAAATTTTATGAGCCCCCAGTAGCGCTTCTAGAGCCGGATACTGCGCACCTTTCAGAGTCCATCAGCAAATTCGTAGATGGAACACTTAATCCGATCCAATTCCGAGCGATACGGGTGGCCTATGGCATTTACGAACAACGCAAAGAAAATACCTATATGATGAGAATTCGAAACCCAGCGGGAGGAATCACTCCAGCCCAAATTCGAAAGCTGGGAGAACTTTCCGAAAAATATGGGGCACATGAATATCATGTCACCACTCGTCAAGAAACACAGTTACACTACGTCGATATCAGTAACGCCATTTCGGTAATTAACGAGTTGCTAACGGTGGGACTATCGCCACGAGGTGGCGGAGGAAATACGATTCGTAATATTGTAACTTCTTACAACGCCGGTATATCACCGGAGGAGTCGTTTGACACCACCCCGTACGTTGTGTCGCTAACCGATCGGATGATTCGTGAGGCTGACTCATGGAACCTGCCTCGAAAATTTAAAATATCGTTTTCCTCAGATCCCCGTGACAACGCTCACTCGTGCTTCCACTGCTTAGGTTTTATAGCCCAAATTAAGAACGGACAAAAAGGGTTTAAAGTGTACGTAGCCGGTGGGATGGGCGCCAAACCGATTCTTGGACATGTCCTCTTCGACTGGGTGTCTGACGACCGTGTTTACTATGTGACACGCGCAGTAAAAACCATGTTCGATAAGCACGGTAATCGAAAAAACAAACATGAAAATCGCATTAGATTTTTGTACGAAAAACTAGGCGGGGAAACATTTCAGCGGTTGGTCGAAGAGGAATATGCTGAAGTTCAAAAAACACCTGGCTTAGAATTAGTTCTAGGGCAGTTTGACAATGTGGGGATAACGCCGGACTTTTCGCCAGTTGAAGTGAATACCCCAGAATTTGACCTTTGGAAATCTCGTTTTGTTTTTCCACAAAAGCAGGACGGACTATCATATATAAAAGTACCTCTCCACCTTGGAGATATTCTCAACCAGGACGCGGAAAAACTAGCCGCCCTACTTGAACCATTTGGCGAAAATACAATCAGACTGTCGATTGATCAAAACATGTATGTAAGAAATATTCCAAACCAGTATTTGGGATATGTATACACTGGGTTGCAGGAGATTCGTACCCAATCCGATTCACCCCGGATGATTAGCAACATGATCGCATGTACAGGGGCCGCGACATGCAAGCTCGGACTGTGTTTACCTCGAGGGGCCACTCCAGAAATCCAATCTCGGTTGCTTTCGTCACATCTTCAATTGGATTCCATACCTGAACTCCGAATCCATATGTCAGGTTGTCCCAACACCTGCGGGATGCACCACGCCGCCGACATTGGTTTTTTTGGAAAGGTGTCTCGAAAAGATGGCCGAATGTTACCCGCATATTGGATTGTTGCGGGAGCAATACGAGAAGAGGGAAAAACCCGGTTTGCAAGAAAAATTGGCGAGGTAGCCTCTCACGATGTGCCAAATTTTGTACACGATTTGTTGGAACGCTACATTCCGCTAAAAGCCAATTACAAAACATTTGCAGATTACGTCGACGACCGCGGTGAAAATGACATCAAAGAAGTCGCTCAGAAGTACGCCGATATTCCGTCGTTTGATACTAACGCAGAGTACTTTAAGGACTGGGGTGCCGCTGATTACTTTACGTTAGTGGGGTTAGGAAAGGCGGAATGTTCAGCGGGTATGTTCGATATGATTGAAGTGGATGTCAAAACAATCGAAGAGGCAAAAACATCAATCGAAAATTCGACCTCTCAAGATGAAATTAATCAAGCCTTGTTCAATATCGTGTATTGCGCATCGCGAATGTTGTTAATCGCCCGTGGAATCGACGCGCACGATAACAATTCAGTATTTGACCAGTTCGTAAAACATTTTATCGAAGCAGGATTAATATCGGACAAATTTAAGGATCTTGTATTTGCCGCACGTCTCAACCATCTTTCCTTCCTCAATGAGCATCGAGAATTGGTATACCTACTCGGCGATGAGATGATCAAGTTATATAAAAGTATGGACGACACGCTCAAATTTCCAGCCGACAAAGTATCGAAAGATCCCGCAAGTCCAGCCAGTACCGAACGTGTAATAAAAGACTTTCGTGGAGTGGCTTGCCCGATGAATTTTGTAAAAACTCGATTAGCCCTGGACACCATACAAACAGGACAAATTCTTGAGGTATGGCTTGATAATGGCGAGCCGATAGAAAATGTTCCAGGTTCAGTCGAGAAGCTGAACGAAGGCCACAAAATTATGGAAAAAATTTCCGAAGATGGCTTTTGGAAAGTTGTGATAAAAAAAGGGTAGCACCGTCATCTGATACGATCATGAGCTTACTATCGTTAATATTCTCTCCAAGTACTATTTTCAATGATTTCACAGATTTGCCTGAATACATTTCAGGCAAAATTGTCTTGGCATCAAGTCTAGGAATGGAGGATCAAGTCCTCACCCACGTCGTCCGTACAGTCCGTCCAGACATCGGCATTTTTGTTTTAGATACTGGACGACTCCATCAGGAAACCTACTCAGTGATGAGCAAAACTCAGGAAAAATACGAATTTAAGTATCAAGTGTTTTTTCCAGATACACACGCTGTTCAGGGAATGATGTCAGAGTATGGCCCCAACCTTTTTTATGAATCAATTGAGAAACGGAAACTATGTTGCTTCAATCGAAAAGTAGAGCCACTGAGCAGGGCATTAATTGGGTCATCGGCTTGGATTACAGGCCAACGCCGCGACCAATCGGTCACGAGATCTGGCCTATCGGTCATCGAAACCGATCAAAGCCACGGGATACTGAAGCTCAATCCGTTAGCAGAATGGTCCCGAAATGACATCATGGACTTCATAGCCACCCATAATATCCCTTACAATGTCCTTCACGACCGGGGATTTCCCAGCATCGGTTGTGCGCCTTGCACTCGAGCAGTAGGTCCAGATGACGACGTTCGGTCCGGACGATGGTGGTGGGAGGATTCTGATAAAAAAGAGTGCGGATTACATATTAAATCCAAAGGATAGCAATGAATCATTTAGATCGATTAGAAGCACAAAGCGTCTATATTTTTAGAGAAGCATATCGAGACTTCAAGCAGCTTGGAATGTTATGGTCAATTGGGAAGGACAGCACTGTCCTGCTTTGGTTAGCCCGAAAAGCATTTTTTGGACACGTCCCTTTTCCTTTAATTCATATTGATACGAGCTATAAAATCCCTGAAATGATTCGTTACCGAAACGAGAAAGCACTTGAATGGAATCTAAATTTAATCGTAGGTCAGGATACTGAATCGATTAAAAACAAAAGAACCTTCCCAGATGGATCGATAGATCGTATTGCGTGTTGCAAAGCACTCAAAGCCGACGCCCTAAAATATACGTTAGATGGCACCTGGCCCAGGTTAAAACTGAACCATTCTACCGGCCAATTAGAGCCAGACACTTCGCCCACTCCGTTTACCGGCGTTATCGTTGGAGCCCGTGCCGACGAAGAAGGAAGCCGATCAAAAGAACGGTATTTTTCACCAAGGGGTATCGATCATGATTGGGATATCGCGGATCAACCTCCTGAATTTTGGAATCAATACAAAACTGATTTTGCGCCAGGCACACATGTCCGAATTCATCCGCTACTCGACTGGACCGAGTTAAATATATGGGAATACATCCTTCGAGAAAACATTCCGATTATCGACACTTATTTTGCAAAAAATAACGAGAATATTCGATACCGGTCATTAGGATGTTACCCATGCACACATCCCGTCGACTCCCCATCACGAAACGTTTCAGAAATCGTCGAGGAGCTTCGTACTGGAAAATTTGTGAATATTGCAGAACGTTCAGGACGGGCTCAGGATAAAGAAGATGGTGGTGGACTAGAAACGCTTCGCCGGGAAGGTTATATGTGATGGAACGAATGAACGTTGTAATTGTTGGCCACGTCGATCACGGTAAAAGTACGTTTACCGGGAGACTATTAGCAGATACCGGATCGCTACCTGACGGCAAATTAGATCAGGTGAAAGCATGGTGTGCAGTAAATGCCCGCCCCTTTGAATATGCATTCTTACTTGATGCATTAAAAGACGAGCAAGCACAAGGCGTAACGATAGATGCAGCGAGGTGTTTTTTCAAATCCGAGAAACGTCACTACATTATTATTGACGCCCCAGGGCACATTGAGTTTTTAAAAAACATGATCACGGGAGCCTCTCGTGCCGAGGCGGCAATACTTCTCATCGATGCAAACGAAGGTGTCCAAGAAAACTCGCGTCGCCATGGGTACATGCTATCAATGCTTGGGATAAAACAAGTTGTCGTTCTAATCAATAAAATGGACCTGGTTAATTACGATCAGGGAATCTTTGAAAAAGTAAAGTCTGAGTACTCGAATTTTTTAAGCGAATTAGGAGTTCAACCTGCCGCCTGGATTCCTGTTTGCGCACGAGATGGGGATCACTTAGTTCATCACTCCCCATCCATGGGTTGGTATCATGGGGTTACTGTTTTGGAAGCCATGGACTGCTTCCACAAAGAACAATCGTCAGAGCTACTCCCGTTCCGATTTCCCGTTCAAGACATTTATAAATTTACCGCACAACAGGACGATCGCCGTATTGTTGCGGGTACTATCGCTTCTGGAAGAATTTCGGCGAATACAGACGTAATATTTTATCCATCAGGAAAACGGTCACGAATTAATACTATTGAAGGCTTTAATATTCAAACTCCCCATCAAGTATCAGCCGATGAATCCACCGGATTTACATTACACCCTCAGATATTTATTAAAGCGGGGGAAATAATGTGTAAGGTCCAGGATCCCCCCCCCCAAATGGGCACCCATTTCAAAGCAAATATTTTTTGGCTAGGCAAACAACCATTGGTACTCAAAAAAAACTACAAATTAAAAATAGGCACACTTCGAGTATCCGTATCGGTGGAAAAAATACTCAATGTCATCAATGCAGCCGAACTAAACGTTGAATCAAAAGGCGAAGTTGCACGACACGAAGTAGCCGAAGTAATTTTGAAAACTACAAAGCCAATCGCTTTCGATACCGCTGCCGACCATCCACATACCTCTCGATTTGTCATTGTTGACGAATACGATATTGCCGGCGGAGGAATAATTATGGCTAACCATCCAAATGCATCTTCCGAAACTGTGGGTATTGAATCGAGTATAGAACTTTCGCCCATTGATCCAGCACGTCGGACCCTGCTGCATGGGCACTCGGGAAAGGCCGTGTTTATTTCGGGAATCCAGGCGGCAAGGATTGGGAAAGAAATTGAACAGACCCTATTTGAATCCGAAGTATTGTCATACTTCATTGGAATAACAGATCACCAATCGATTGATATAGGCTTGCATTCAATACGATTACTGACCAATGCCGGTTTCGTAGTTATCGTTGCCGTCGATTTATCGCCTACGGAAATAGTTGATTTGGCACATGTGATTACGGATTCGGTAGTGATATCTGATACGACACCAGTTTCCGATATTGTAGCGTCGATAACAACCGTTATTCATTGAAATACTATCCAATTTTTCTCGATATCAAAGACCGGCCAGTTTTAGTAATCGGTGGCGGAAATATTGCACTCGAAAAAGTAGGTAATTTATTAAAAGCCGGTGCAAAAATCACCCTTATTTCGCCAACCATTTTGCCCAGCATCCGTAGGTTTAATCGTCGAATCACATTTATTGAGCGTGAATTTCACGCTGACGACATTTCTGAGAACTATATAATAATTTTCGCCGCCACCGGCGAATCAAAATTAAATGCGTCCGTATCCGCCACATGTCGCAGTCGACGAATTTTATGTAACACGGTGGACGAACCGGCCTTTTGCCATTTCATTATTCCCGCCATCGTCCGACGAGGCGCAATAACTATTGCAGTCTCGACATCAGGG
>RHAI01000049.1 GCA_010028705.1 bacterium | reverse complement strand
TGGTTGCATATTTAGTCTACCTCATGTCGGACAATAGGGAACCTGTAAGTCCACCCAAAGTGCTGCAGGACCCTCGGAGTAAGGGTTGCGAAGCTTATTCGTTACTCATCGGTCAAAATCGTATCAATGCGAACCAATACGCCCCATTTTCAGCCCTTTACTATGACGGGCATTGTCCGGAAGACCAAAATTCAAGTGATTGCAGTGTCCCAGTTAGACATATTCCTTGGGATCCGCATTATGCGACAACTCTACGGAGGGCAATCGGCGACGATTTTTTTAGAGAAAACGACGCATACTATTTTATTACTGGGAAACCGGGCATCTCAATCTATCAGGATTCAGGAATATCACCCCAAGGTTTACGCGAAATATTAAGTGATACGTCGTGCCCTCATTCTGCTACGTTTGATAGTTCAATGGACGGAGCAAAATATAAATTTGAGGATGGGTATCGCCCGTCTAAGGTCCAGTCAGGAGCTGATGGAGCCCATGCGTTTTCTGTTTTTTTAAATCGAACGACTTCGATGGTCACGCTTCAAGATCCTTTACGGGACGATTTGCGGCAATTTCATCATCTCACCGTTGATCAATTTGTTAACAGTTTTAAAAAAATATCGACGTGCAGGAATATGAATCATCTCGAATTAGAAACCTTTTATAAGGCCTCGTTAATGATTCGGTCAGCGCCCGAATGTCGAAAAGTTTACGAAGAGTTTTCGATGACGCCCTATCGTCGTTCTAAAGATGGCTATATTACCTCGGATGATGGCGTCGTATGCAAACACGGGTCCTATTTTAGAGGTGAGCTTGACTATGGGCATTATAAAACGGGAACGCTTCGGGTAACGATTCCACATCACCAGACGTATGTCGGGAGCTTCAAAGGTAATGTTCCCCATGGGAATGGAACCCATTATCAGGCGAATGGGGACTATTATGTTGGTGAGTTTAAGCACGGTAACTTTAATGGCAACGGAACCCTGAATATGGCGAATGGGGACTATTATGTTGGGGAGTTTAAGCGCGGTAACTTTAATGGCAACGGCACACTTCGTTTGAGCAATGGGGATACCTATCACGGACGGTTTGTTGACGGTGCCCCGTCCGGTGACGGGTGCCTGACATTAGCATCCGGTGGTATTTGCAACGCAAAATTTGACCGCGGCCGAATCGGTGGAACTGGTTCAATTAAATATCCGAACGGCGAATCGTATCAGGGGGAAATTACAGGCGGCATTGGGCACCCATCCAACTGTATCAAGGAAGGGCGAGGGACATTAATATTTCCGAATGGACAGGTCGTAACAGGGCTATTTAAACACAATAAATGGGTACCCTAGGCGCAATTGTTTGGAGGTTACTCAGACGTTTGGACGTAACCTCTATTCCGTTGGTTACAATTGACTCAAAAGCGTATCGATGACGCTAGTTGCACGACGTGTTTCTTGACAGTCTCGGTTAAATTATTTTTTGTAACTGTTAACGAAACGTTAGACCCATTTGATTCGAAAAGAATGACTAAATTCTGGCTTCCGACACGCGTCAGCAGCTGCTGGAGACTTTGGATGACATCAGACAATGCCGGACTGGAGTGGTTAGGTATATTGTTAACACGGCTATTCATAGTGAAAGTTCTCTTCGCTTGTAATTGTATTTCTAGTCACCGGACTTTGTTATGTATATCGACCCAAGCGATGTTCCCCTATTTTTTTGCTCAAACATTGACTGCAACTGGAGCGGTGTTGTTCTGGCAATAATTTATCTCCATACCCCAACCGTTGTGATATCGTAAGGTCTATGACCCTATCGTTTGACCCAATGGCTCAGACTTATACACGGTTACCGAGTGAGTTGTATCGCTTTCACGACCCGTCCCCCGTGTCGTCCCCGACGTGTATTGTATGGAATGATGACTTGGCCCATGAATTGGGAATTCAACCGTGGAATTCCCCCACCGATTTGGCCAATGTCTTTTCCGGAAATCGTATGATCGGTGGGGCTCGCCCGTTGGCGCAAGCGTATCTCGGCCATCAATTTGGACATCTGGCGATGCTGGGGGATGGGCGTGCGATTTTATTGGGTGAATGGCTGTCTCCGGCGGGCCAACGGGTGGATATTCAGCTCAAAGGGGCCGGGCGAACTCCGTTTTCTCGTCGTGGTGACGGCCGTGCGGCCATGGGGCCCATGTTACGGGAATATTTAGTGAGTGAAGCAATGAATGCGCTGGGTATTCCCACTACACGCAGTTTGGCTGTCGTGGCGACCGGGGATCTTGTGGTGCGTGAGTCAATGCTTCCTGGCGCGGTCTTAACTCGGGTGGCGTCAAGTCACATTCGTGTGGGGACATTCGAATATGCAGCGATGGTAACGACGGCATCCGTCCTGAGGCAATTGACTGAATACTCGATTGATCGGCATTATCCCGATTGTCGTCAGTCTGAAACGATGATCGTTAGTTTTTTGAATCATGTAATTGATCGACAGGCCTACTTGGTCGCACAGTGGATGCTTGTCGGGTTTGTTCATGGCGTAATGAACACGGATAATATGGCGATTTCGGGTGAAACAATTGATTATGGGCCATGCGCGTTTATTGACACGTATCACCCTCAGACGGTCTTCAGTTCCATTGATACCTACGGGCGATATTCCTTCGGCAATCAACCCGCGATTGCGGCATGGAATGTGTCACGATTCGCGGAGTCTCTGCTATCCCTGATTCACCCCGAACCGGCGGAGGCGATGACGATCGCTGAGGGGTGTTGTCGTGAGTTTATGCGGCAGTTCCATACCTATTGGATCGATGGGATGCGACGTAAGTTAGGCCTATTACAGGCCCAGTCCGATGATGAACCATTAATCGATGAGTTTCTATCGATGCTGTCCCAGACCGCGATCGATTATACCGGCTCGTTTCACGCATTATTACGTCCAAGTGTGACCATCCCCGAGCGTGATCGCGACGCGTGGAATCATTGGAAACGTCAGTGGGACTCCCGCCTCCAAACCCAACCGTATTCGCGTGATGAGGTGGCGTCGGTGATGGGATCAGTTAATCCGATAATCATTCCCCGAAATGCCCATGTTGAGGCGGTCTTGGGGGCTGCCCTGGAGGGTAACATGCGTCCTTTTTCAAATTTTATGGCGAGTGTGAGACACCCCTTTTCGCCGTCGAATTGGGACTCGAATTTTGCCATTCCATTACCTGTAGATCCGTCCTATCACACCGTTTGCGGAACATAATCTCGGGGCTCAGGGATCCGCGGTGAGGGAATCCCAATTGCGACCAATGGCTAGTTGTCAAATACCTAGTGTAGACTAGTGATCCTCGATGTGATGCTTCCGAAGGGATTCACATGAAAGGATGGAAACGTGACTAAATATACAGTCGGTGGGTTGGCGATATTTGGGGTGATGGTTTTAGGTTTATTTTTAAGATCACGGGTGGTGGCCGCTGAGTCCGTGGCCAAAAACGGAGCATCACTGTATTCGATTCCGATTCGCTCGTTGTCGGGGGAACCGATGGAACTGTCTCGCTACCGGCATCATGTCATCCTCATTGTTAACGTGGCGAGTCGATGTGGGTTTACCGATCAATATAAGGATTTAGAGGCGCTATATCAACGATTTCACACCGATGGATTGGTAATAATTGGTGTCCCTTCGAATGATTTTTTGGGTCAGGAACCGGGGACATCTAAAGAGATTCAGGCGTTTTGCCAGACGACATACGGCGTTACATTTCCCATGACTGAAAAAGTGTCGGTAACGGGATCAAAACAGCATGACTTGTTCCGATTTTTGACGCAATCGAATCCCAAATATAGTGGGCGGGTCATGTGGAATTTTTCGAAGTTTTTAGTCGATAGAAATGGTCAAGTGGTCGATCGATTTGCACCCACCACCCGTCCGTCATCCCCAGAAGTGGTGAGCCGAATTTCGGCGGTGTTAACCCAGAAATAGAGCCAGATCCTAAATCAATGAAAATTTTACTGACAGGCGCAAATGGATATGTTGGTTATCGGCTGCTCGCACAGCTCGTGCATTTGGGGCATACCGTCGTGTGCTGTGTTCGCGATAAGGACCGGTTCGTCGTGCCAGACTGGTGTCGAGGCGCCACGACGGTGGTGGAAGTTGATTTTTCCGATGCGGAATCGTTAACGGCAATCCCGAGTGACGTTGAACTGGCCTATTACCTCGTGCATTCCATGACCACCGCGTCGCCTGATTTTGAGACGATTGAACAGCGATGCGCCGAGAATTTTACTCGCACCATGTCCTCCACTTCGGTCGAACGGGTGATCTATTTGAGCGGCATTGTAAACGAACCGGCCTTATCGCCCCATTTAGCATCGCGGTTTCGAGTGGAAACGATCCTTTCCAATGGACGATTTTCGCTAACGACTCTTCGGGCCGGCATCATCGTGGGGTCGGGTAGTGCCTCGTTTGAAATTATTCGAGATTTGGTTGAAAAACTCCCGTTTATGGTGGCTCCTAAATGGGTGACCACCCGATGCCAACCCATTTCGATCCATAACGTCATCGATTTTTTGGTGGGCGTGATTACCCATCCTGAGACGGCGAATGCCAGTTACGATATTGGGGGGCCAGATATTCTGAGCTACAAGGACATGTTGTTGCGATTCGCTCGAGTACGGCAATTACGCCGGTACATTCAGGTGGTTCCGGTATTAACCCCTCGAATTTCCTCGTATTGGTTATATTTTGTAACGTCCACCTCGTATCCATTGGCCAAGCATTTGGTCGATAGTATGTCCGTGGAGGTCGTCTGTTCCGCCAACTCATTAGCCTCAGAATTAGGCATTTCGTTGATTAGTTACGACGATGCCATTCGCATTGCGTTTGATAAAATCGACCACAATCAAGTGGTATCGAGTTGGAAAGATGCACTTAATTCGAACTTGCTTAAACGCGGCGTCTCGAGTCATATCCAAATTCCAAAATTTGGATGTTTTAGGGATTACCGATCGGTACCCGTCGATAATCCGACTCAGACGATCGAAAAAATTTGGCGAATTGGTGGGACTACCGGATGGTATTATGCGAACTGGTTATGGACCGTGCGCGGCGCCATCGACCGCCTCGTGGGTGGGGTAGGGATGCGGCGGGGACGGCGCAGTCCGGTCGATATAAAACCGGGGGATACCCTGGATTGTTGGAGGGTCTTGTACGCCGATAAGGCGGAAGGGCGATTGGTGCTATTTGCCGAAATGAAACTCCCTGGGGATGCATGGTTAGAGTTTGTATTGATCAATGGCCGATTGCATCAGCGTGCTACATTTAGACCCTTAGGGGTGGGCGGTCGATTGTATTGGTGGGCGGTGGTCCCGTTCCACCATTTTATTTTTAACGGGATGTTGAACCGATTGGGTCGGAGCGATTCCTGAGATAATTCGGACCCATCGAACCGCGGGGTTATTGGTCCCGGGTGACAGGGGGTAAGGTGAGCCGCGATCGTGCGCGGTGGGCCGCATCAAAAATCGTTGATTTTCGTGAGTCGGACATCCGGTCGAATTGGCGAACCATCATGGATAGTCGAGGGTTTTTTTCGAAAAATGCCCGATGCTTGTCGATAAATTGCCAATATAACCCATCGATTTCATCGCACCAGGGTCCGGCGGGCTCCCCGCTCATTTTTCGCCAATAACTCGATCCACAGATATAGGGCTTGGTTGCAAAAATGCCCCCATCACTGAAGAGCGCCATGCCGTAGACATTCGGTCCCATGACCCAATCGGACGAGTCGATAAATAGGGACATGAACCAATGATAGGCATCATGAGGATGTATTTCGAGCACCGTCATTAGGGTGCCTAGCACCATTAATCGTTCGATATGATGGCAATATCCCCATTCGTTAACCGTTCGGATCACTCGATCCACTAGTGGAATTTCGGTTGTTCCGTCCCAAAATCGTGGGGACAGCCGATTGTGGTGATTAAAAAAATTCCGACGGTGTTGAACCTCATCGAAGTGGTGGTATATGCCTCGAATGAATTCTCGCCAGCCGATGACCTGCCGGATAAAGCCTTCAAGTGACGGCAACGGAACATCGATTTCCGTCACACGATCCAGTACATCCTGAGGCGTAATGAGTCCCACATTCAACAATGGCGTGAGGACGGAGTGGTACCCAAACACACTGTGATTGGGCATGGCGTCCTCGTAGGGCCCAAACAGCGGTAATCGTTCGTCAATAAACCGATCGAGCCACTGCAAGGCACCGGCACGGTCAACCGGCAACCAAAAGTTGTGCGCAGAACCGGGATGAGTGTCGAAGTGAGGGAGTACATCGTTGATGATCTGTTGAACGATTGGGGATTGAGGAACCTCAGGTAGTGCGGGGGGGATGACACTACGGGGCATTGGTTTTCGGTTCTCATGATCAAAACTCCATTGTCCGCCGATTGGGTCGCCCGACGGAGATATGAGTAAGTTCAATCGTCGCCGTTGATACTCATAAAATGTCTTCAAAAATGGTTTTTTGGTTCCGTCGAGATAGTCTGAAAATTGGTGGCGAGAGGTTAAAAACATCGGATTATTCAGAACGATGGTATCGATTCCCAACCGGCCGTCACGAATGGTTTGCTCAAAAAAATGATCCTCAATTTCAAAGTAACTGAGCGATGTAAATTGGCCGTCGTCGATAATCTGACGCAGGCGATCGCTAAATGGCTGATCGGAATTAGGGTCGAATGTGTCATATATGACGGAGTATCCCGACGCGCGCAATTCCTCGGCATAAGTTCGCATCGCGGCTAAAAATAGAATGATTTTGTGTTTATGGAAGGGGAAGTAGGTGCATAGTTGCCGATCTTCCCTCATGAAAATGGTGTGCGGTGCGAGATCGGCCGGCCAATGGGAGGGGGCAAATAGGTGATTGCCTAAAACAAGATGTAACCGCATAGTACGTGAGTATATCCCAAATTTAGGAGAATAATTATGAGCACTTTCGAGAGTCCACTTCCATTTCGTGTGTCGGCGGTAGCATCATCGGGAATATCAACGCCATGGACGGCGTCGTCAGCCTCGATGGCCGAGGTATTGCCAGTGGTGGTTCCCCCTGAATTTGGAGGTTCCGCGACGGGATATAGTCCCGAAGATTTGTATGCGTTAGCTTTGGAAAATTGTTTTATTGCCACGTTTAAAGTGTTTGCTGAGAAATCAAAACTCACCTTTGAATCATTACAGGTATCGGCCGTATTGTGGGTAGATACGATGGCCAGTGGGGCATTAGGTATGGCGCGTATTGAGATGAATATCGACCTGTCGGGCCCCTCGAATTCGGACTTGGCTCATCGTGTAATCGATAAAACAACTCGAGGCTGCATGATATTAAACTCAGTCATCACGGAAAAAATATTTAACGTGTCCGTTCACTAATGGGGTGGCGTTAGCGACGATACTCAATTTACATGGCGTGTTCGGTGGGGGGGCGCGCCCGATACCAGGCCCGTTTCACCCCCTCGGTATGGTCGTCTATTCCCATGACGAAACGAGATACTCCGTTTTATGGACGACCCAAGATGACGGAGTATCTGGGACGACTGGGCCATGTGATTAACCCGAAGCGAGTTGGGCGATTGATGCGGTTGATGGGGCTTCGAGGAATTACCCCACGGCTCAATACCAGTACCCCCCAATCCTAAGCGCCCGATTTATCCCTATTTGCTGCGAGGGATGGCGATTACGAAGGTAAATCAGGTTTGGGCCGCCGATATCACCTATGTTCGGCTAAAGAGGGGATTCATGTATTTGGTGGCTGTCATCGACATTTACAGCCGTAAATTATTGTCGTGGCAGCTGAGCAATACCCTGGAAACGGAGTTTTGCGTAGAGTCGCTGGAAGATGCATTACAGGACGCTAAACCCGAGATTTTTAATACGGATCAGGGGTCTCAATTTACCAGCCACGGATTTACAGATGTGATCAAATCCCACGGAATTCGAATGTCATTTATAGAGCGATTTTGGCGGTCGCTCAAGTACGAATGTTTGTACTTGAAGCCATTTGAAACTGTTTCGGACTTGCGCGACGCCATCAAAAAATATGTCGAGTTCTACAATTCCGAAAGGATTCATCAGTCCCTCGGTTACAAAACGCCACAGGAGGTCTATTCAGAAAAAAGTGTCACAAATTTGATTGATCTGATACCCTGTGGAAATGTGGAAAACCCGGTGGGATTACACACAGTTCCACAGCCTCTATTACGATCCTAATTCTCTATCTCTAAATCCAATTTTCATGGTCTAAAGGATGGGGACAAGCTCACAATGCGTCGGTATTAGCATAAGTCAAATTTCTCGACGTCATATCCATCGTGATGATAGATCTCATTGATTGAAATCCAGAATGCATTTCACAAATGATACTCAATGCGGTTGCCCGAAGATTTTTGTCTTGAGGCAACAAATGAGGGAATTGCTCCACTAAAAACAATCCAATGGCCAATGAATCCCAAATTAGATGGCCATTGTGGCGTAATAATGGCACTTTTCCAGACGGGGACAATTCGGTGATCTGGTGAGACGTGTCTGATTTTCGTAAATATATTTTTTTGAGTTCGAACGGAAGTCCCGTTAACTTAAGCGCCAACCACGCTCTCATAGACCATGACGAATAATTTTGGTTGCTGATAACGAGTAGCGTGTCTGTCATAATGAATCTCATCGATTTTTTTTAAGGATAGAGTAAACCAAATGAAACAACACGCCCCCATGAAATTTCGCCTAGTCGCACTCCTTGCCTCCCATCCTACCAATATCCAAAAGTCGGGAGAGAGAGGTATTCCGCTATACACCTCATTTAAAGTGAATTCATTGCAGGATGAAATTCAATTTGATTTGGAATTGTCGAAATGGATTACATCATCCAGCACCGACATTTTTCAAAAAGATGCAACCCATTCACTGTTTGTTCCGGGGTTGCAATCGGTGAATCAGGCCACTTCCGGAACACTAAAAGGGGCCTGGCAAGATCTATGTCTTAACTATGGGATGCTATGTCAGGATTTATCAGATCTTGTGACAATCAGCCGAAATGCCGCGACGACCGATGCTTTAGAAAATTCGCTGTTACCCGAATCATTTCCGATTCGAACGAGCTTGCTTCGCACCATGCAATCATTCGTAATGAGAAATCGTGCCATCTGGGAGAAAGTGATGAATGTCCTCGTTCTGTCAGCTGACGATGAGGCCGCAACCGAAGCATGGGAAAAAAAAGAAAAAAGTGTTAAGAACAAATTTGAAAAAGTCCAAAAACGTCTCCCCAATCACATCCCCGAGTGGTTTGCAAAAGCAGTACTTGGTGGGAAAAGGGATCCCTGGAAGGGCGGCGCAATCGAATTATTCGACCACATGTTCCGTACCCCTGAAATTCATGGACCAGGAACTCTCAGAACATGGGCGTTAGCGCAAACCATTCAAATCCGGACCATTGATATTATTCAGTCATTTTTCAAATTAACAGAAATGACGATTCAGAATCTGCAATTAGGTCTCGAGGGAACCCCCCGGCTAGTATCGAGCCGCTCCGCCTATTTCGAATTGGCGGTAGAGCTAATGCTTCGAGTAGAAGCACACGATAAATATTCGACAGAATACCGATCGAATTTTAAGGCGATCGCTGAAGTATTGGCCCATTCAGATCAAGACAAATTGGACTTGTTTTTACTTGACCTGGAGTGGGCGTTTCCTCAATTTCAATACGCAGATACACCCGATCTTAAATGGCGAGACTACCTTCAAAAAATTGATGCCCACATGGTCAGTCATCCGGATAATCAAAGGCTAAAAGATCTTCGCCCTAGGTTGATGGATTGTCGGAGGGACGACCTGTCTTATTTAGAGTTAATAGAATTGACCCAATATCATCGGCTTCATGGGCATCGTCGGTATCGTGAGATAAAAGACCTCCAAATAGACCGATGTCATTTAGCAAACAAAACGGATATCAACTTGTTGGATGCGGCTAATCTCTATGACTTCGGCCTTAAAATGAAAGATCTTGGATATTTAGATAAAGCAATTGAAAGCTACACGGTGCTTTATGAAAAATATCCAAACAAGCATCGCGCTTTGGCAGGTAAAGCAGTTTGTCTGGCTGAAGCAGGACGTTTAAACGAGGCTTCAACCACATTGGATTTGCTAACTCAGAAATCTCCAGCGGATATAAACAACCTGTATCTTCGCGGGATAGTCGCCTGTCATTCAGGAGATTACGCATTAAGTATGGATATTACGACGACTGTTTTGGAACGTGATCCTAATTGGGCTGCCGCGTGGAGTCTTGCGGGCTTGGCATCATTAAAACAACACCACTATGACATGGCCATTTCCTGTTTTTCAAAAGCCATTGAACTTGCACCTCGCTTAAAAGATGCCATTTTTAATCTGGGATACACCCATTTTGAGAAGGGAGATCATCTTTCGGCTAAGCCCGTTTTTCAGGAAGTATTAGATCAAAATCCGAATGATCATGAGGCGGCATTTTATCTCACCAATATCCTATACGCCGAAGATCGTGTCGGGAACCGAGATGCCATTATTCGTTGGGCAGTTGTGGCATTTCGTGGCGGACCTCAGTGGCAAAGCATGCGAGATATTCTGACGGATGTTCTTTCTGATGTTCCAAAATTAGGGAGAGTTCCGACGTGGCAGGCAACGTTTTTGGATCCTCATATTAATCAATTGTTTGAGGTGGCGAGTCTATTGACCGAGCATCAATACTACCGACCGGCACTTCAACTTTGGTCGGATATTGCGGATACGGTTAATCTTATTGTCGGGAGTGCCAATTCACGATTGGTACACGACGTTACGCTTCTTTATTGGGGGGCAAGGGATGCATACAGGGGGCAGGATACAAATTGGGTCGCGCAAGATAAACGAGATGAAGCAGAAGCGGTATTCAATGCGTTGTTAGAGGAAGTGTTACCCGTCTATTTACGTGATCGTTCATTTGATCCACACCTTGTCGGGAATATTTGGATGCAGTTGGCACAAATTAGCCATGCCCGGGCGATTGATGCGGTTGATGTAGAATCAAAAAAGCAATTGTTGGATACAGCGCTTAAGTATGCGATCGATGGTAATGAAGCGGCTAATTCGGAAACGAAAACAAAATATATCTTCAGTCTTCGGGATGAGATTCAAACGCTAACCGGGGGTAAATAACCACTCTTTTGAGTGGCGTCCCCATTTTGAACGACACTCAGGCAAAGTTAGGTCAGGTGACTCGATGCCTCAAATTGGAATGTCGAGCTGTTCAAAAAGGCTTCGACCAACAAGTTTTCCAAGTGGCGACAGTCTGACATTTCCCGTAACGGGAAAGTCAGACTGCTTTTATACTGCCCCCAGTTAAGAACTCCCCAAAGGATAGAGAGTCACCTAGGCCCTAAAGCCCCCAGATCTGGGGGC
>RHAI01000048.1 GCA_010028705.1 bacterium | reverse complement strand
TTACATGTAGCTGATTGAGCATTGCTTCCGCTGCGTTTTGGGTTCGAGCGATTTGCGCATAATACTGGGCAATGTGTTTGGGGTCTAACTTCGGACTATCGCTTGAGGCCCCAAAAATAGCGTATGTTTTGTTCAGAGACAGGTCGGCTACGAATTCGATTTTACTCAGGGATGTCACAGTGGTATCGATTACTTTGCCAGATTGACCGACTGACGATTTGAATACAATGGTGGGCTTTACTAGATCGAGATCGATGATCGTAAAATTTCCGACTCCAACGACGTTGATTTTTTGCTTCGGTGTTAAGGTTGAATTGAGTGAAACGAACTGGGTGGGGCTGGATATTGCCGGTTCCAATGCGGCAAGACTGGCCTTAACAATATTTGACGGTACGGATTTCATCATTTCTGGAATGGTGTAGTTTAGAAACATGCTCCCCATAACACTGGCGCCTAAATAGTCGGTTGGTATTGCGTTTGGTGGGGTCGCCTCAACAATAGGTTGTCGCGCATTCACTGAACGAAACATGACTAAATATCGGTTATCCTCGCCGAAGTTTGCGGGCATGGAGAATCCCGTTGATCCAGCGAAACTGAACGCCTTGTCCATCGGATGCGGGCGTGTAAGCAAGGTAATCTGGTCGTCTTGCAACTGCTTCAGAGCTTCCGGGTTATTTCTGGCGGCAAATGCGCGACTGATCACATCTTTGGGTGACCGATCAATGACCCCCCATATTCCAGTTGTTTTCGGTGTTAATTGGGCAGGTACCCTGGCTACTATTGGTGGACCGACCGTGAGTTTTTCTGGGTAGGTTCTAATCTCATTTGAAGCTAAAATTCCAGTTGTTCCAATCCATTTTTCATAACCAAATCCACACGGTAAATATCCATTGCTTGGTGTGATCGCACGGCCGCCTAATCGTTCCCCGTAAGCTAGTTGATGAATGGTTCCCGTTTCAGGTTCAAGTGTAGATTGAATTTTGAGGGGGCCTCCGAGGAGCCAATCGATAATCCCGGCCGATTTGGGGATGTCTGAGTCAAATCGACGCCAGACTTGAATGAAACCGGATTCAGGCATTGTCTTCCCCAATTTTTCTGACATTCGGTCTTTGATAATTTGCGCAATTTCGTCGACGCCAAATGATGAATGCTGATCTGCTATTGAAATAAGGGTTCGGTCTGAAAACGTATTTTTTACTTCTTGGGACACCATGATGCTCCATCCCGCGCCAAATGGTGTCGAAAATTTACTGTATTTGGCCGCTTTATACTGGTCGGTGTTGCCGACACTTTTTCCCCCTGGAAGTAACGACCAAAATGTTGATTGGTCAATTATTTTTTGTTCTTTTGACACAGTATTTCCGTAGGATACCCGATTTGCAGTGACCGTTTTGGATTGAGTCATCGAACCACTGGCGGATATGTTAAATTTATGGATATGTGGGTCATCTAGTGGTTGATCTGAGAACAAGATCGGTACCCTCGAAATAACCCCGGCATACCACCCTGATGCAGCGACTTCAAATCCAGCCGTTTTAGCGAGCCGTTCGAGTTCCGGAATGGCGTTGATGTGATCGTGAAACGTTTGGACATAAGCTTCTAACCGTGCGGCAGCGTAGTGCCCGTGAAATTCGTCCGTATTTTGTCGTGCGAGCCAGACTCGGGAATAATCGGCAAATATTCGCACCATATCCAAGTCGCTTTCGGAATGGGGTGTCGCCAATTTTGCGGTAATAATGGTGGCTGTGTTTGAATCAGATAGTGGGACAGCACGGTAATTTCCCCACGTCACATAGCCGCCTTGAGGAAATGCATTGCCGTGATTAGGGATGGATACGCCTCCGTTAGGGGCGAAATAAACGGTGTCTCGAAGCACGTTTAAATAGGTGTTGATTTCGGCGGAGGAGTCGATAAACGGCGTTACTGAATTTATACGATCGGTATTGGCAAAATAGGATCCCAGTTGATTGGGTGTTCCTATTTGGGACATGATGTCGCGATACCCTTCCACAACAATCTGCGACGCCGTGAGATCGCTTGGCGATAGGTCATGAGTGATAACTTTGTCGTTGGCGTCATCCATAAAGGCGTCGATATGTCGTTTTCCAATTGATGAATGAATAATCACGGCTTCCCACATTTTCCGGTTCAGTGCGTCGATTTCGGGACCATTACCATTGGGCGCATGTTTCAGGTATCGACTCGTTTTAGTTGTCGTATTGCCCGTCCTTAACTGATGAAACGAATGGGCGATTACCGTGGGGGACGACGATTTGATTATCGGCGATAATAATTGAATTAGCTCCGATTCGATTGCTTTGTTTCCTTGGGATCCGAAATCCTGATTTGCTACGATTAGCGCCAAATGACGAATTAATATGTGGATCCCGGCTAATTTTTCGAAATATTCCATTTCTGAGTATATCTTTTCACCGACCTCTGACGCGAGATCATTTATGGTTTCAGGGTCGGTTTCAGGGTTCGTAGTTACGGGGACATAGACTCCATTGGTTGACGTAGTTGGTCGAGTAATCATCGTAGCCGAAAACCTCGGCGCCCAATGGGCCATGTGGCCTCCACCTGAGGTTTCAAAATACTTTCTAAAACCTGCGGAACGCTGCGTGATGATCGCGTTTAAGATATCGGGGTTACTATGAAAAAACTCTTGTCGTGCATCGGATGTCGACAAGTCGTGGCGGCTGAGACGATCTACGATCGAGCTTATGCGTTGCTGTTGGTCGAGAATTACCGCTGAAACAACAAGTTGATCCCTCGAAATCGAGGGCGATGTTTGTAGTGATGTTAAGAATTCGGCTTGCTTCGCCGATTGGTTATTCGGAGGTGAACCAATCCGTAACGATCTTAACGTCGTTGATAGTGTCGCTTCGGCTTTCGCCAAATCCGTCGCGTTAATCGTATTCGATTTTGGGTTGGATTGAGTGTCGATAGTTGAATGTAACGAATACAATCCAGTCGATGGTTGTTTTTCTGGCACAATACGAACTTGTCGAGGATTTATTTTTGAAACGGTAGTTACTGGCATTACTGAAACTGGGGTAGAAATTAACATGTGTCCTCCGTGGGTTGCGGGACCGATAACGCGTTTCGTGTCGATTCAGCGTTTACGACGATAATCGCTACGAGTGGATCGATAACGAAATGGTCCGGTGACTTGAATCTCCTGGCACGATGTCTCGGCAGGCGATAGTCGGTTTGTTTTTTTTGGGGAATATTTTCCGATACTAACATTGATCAAAAATCGACTCAACTTCTCCAGGAAGCAGTCATTGGGTGCTACCCAAAACAGGTCGTTATTCGTAAACTACACAATCTCGAACCGATCCCGGCGTAACTGAACCGCAAATGCGCCGCGTGCGGGCCATCCCGCGTGGTAATGGAGATCAATGGCGTGGGTTCCATCCAGGGCGGGGTGCCAACTGGCCAATTCTTGTATTTTTTCCGAACCCCATATGATTATGGTGGCGGTGGGTACAACTCGCGAAGTCGGTGAATGGTTGGGATAAACATTACAAAGGCGTCCACAAATTCAGGGAATAAAATTAAGATTATGGTGCGCGTCCTCGAGTGGATCTGACGATTTAAATCGGATGCTACAAATGGGGTGGAGAAGCATTGCTCATTTCCGTTGTATCACAGACGATTTAAATTATCCCTGGAACCGTCTTGGGGGCATATGTTCAAATGTCGGTTAAAGTTCCTCTTTTGTATCCGAGGTCTGTGGGGACTGTTTGCTGGCATAGCGGTGGACAGAATCAATGAATTGGGTCGCATTTTGGAAGTCTTCCGCTGGGATATTTCTTACCAACGTCTGGATAAATCGATGCCCAGTATCGTGAATGGATTCTAATATTCCAGGTAGTTCATTTGCGGCAACCGATAAAAATTCCTGCCGAACGTCACGTAATAACTCGTCTTTAATTTGAGCTTTATATTTAGAAAATAATTTGGACCATTTTTGGGGAGCTGATTGGATCGGGACACTCTTAATGAACTGATAGGTGTAAAGTAAAAATATGTCTTCAATCCAACGAGACGGAGGCAACTGAGGTGCGGCGACAACGTGGGTACAGCAATCCATGGATGTAACCCCTAAAAAACTGGAAAGGGGAGAATTCTTTGCGTGGGCAAGTCCTACGACCGCGACTCCAGTCGAATGACGATCTAGTCGAATGGCTTTGCAATATTCTTGGTTGCGCAAGTCCAGGGTTGCCGAATGGGCAAGATAAAGTGCCATATAATATCCCGGTTTTTCGATCTTGCTCCCGGTAGCTAAGCGTCCGAACAGATCTGTTGTTGTCAATGTAATAAAAGAATATCCATCAATTGTTGCGTAGGTTCGTGATGTCTCCAATGTTCCGATTTTTGCATCTAAATTTTTAAGGAAGGCGGTTTTTGCGGGTTTCTTTGTCGGCGCATTGAATACGGATGTCTCGAACGGGATTGCCGTTGAAATTTGATTTCCTTGTTTATCAAAAAAATTGCTAAACCCGCGTTCCATCAATAAGATTTGAGGGCTTTCGTTTTGCAATTTCTCGATCTGTTGTTTAGCGTATACGTAGCTAGCTTCCAAGTCCGGACTCGACAAACCGTGTTCACCACGAATCGTCACTGTTTCGTTCCTAGATCTGAGTGTTACGTCCGGCTTTGGAGGAGTTTCGCGGTGAAATTCACCAACACAAATGATATTTATCGACTCTGATTTTTCTAGGCAAAGGGCGAGAATAAAAATTAAGAACCTCCATGCCTGAGATATTGAGATTGAAGGGACACTGACTCGTCGAAACATTCTAAAACTCCTTTATTATCACTCTAATTTAGAGAAACCCGAATGGACCCTCTTTTGAATTGTCGATGGCTCCCTGATTAAAATTTTAAGCTGCCGTTATTTCGATATAAACCGGCTAAAATTACGTTGATATGTATCGGTTCGCCCTGACTTACTGGTATTGTTTTTTTAAATTGATATGATTGAATGTTTAGCCTAAATTTAGCCGTTGGTGTCCTCCATAAAAAAGTTACAGCCCCTATCAATCGGCGCTGGTAATTCTTATCAGCCGAAAAATTTTCCAAATTAGTTGTGCTTCAATTTTTCTGTAAAATTGGGTTTTAGCCAAAACCCATATTTGGCCAAAAACGGAAGAGAGAGCCAGAGTCGAGACCGACCGGAGGTCGCCCGAAAAATGTAGTCGCAACCTGGGTTGAACCGACGTTACGTAAGACTCGGATACTTCCTCGGCGTCATTGAATATTTGCTCCAAAAATCACCGACCAGCATCTGTTTTTTTAACCCATCTAACACGATCTGTAATTTCTGGGTTGCGGTCCATTCTCGTCATTTCATTTTAGTCGCGTTAGGCCACATGTTATCGCCGTTTCCGACCACCCTAAAGCCCCCAGATTTGGGGGCTTTAGGGTCTAGGTGACTCTCTATCCTTTGGGGAGTTCTGAACTGCGCGCAGTATTATTTCAGTGTTCCAAAAAAATAATTGAAATTTTTTTTCAAAAAAATACGATAACAATATATAAGCGATTAAGTTCGCTTAACCGCCTAAGGACTGAATAAGATTGTTAGAGTTCCCCCTTAGCTCAACAGCCACTGTTCAGTCCTCCCATTTTACAGTTAGGTGGTGGATATAGGCCCTTCTGACGCAGAACCCAGATCGCTTCAAGATAGTAGACGGAGGTGATATTCCTTGTCACCAATTCTCAACGATAAGTCCCCCCGGCTCTGGTGTTTCACTTCAAATATCTAGCATTTCGCCATAGTTCCTGATTCCAAGTGCACGACTTTAACCCTGCTTTTGTGAATATTCCTGCACATCAGGGTGTATTGACGGAGTCCGGAACAAGGTATGGTGAGACCGACGACTCGACTGGAGCGGAAGGTGCTCGAGGGCGGCGCGCTAAAATATGCGGCTTCGATTGGGGGTGTGAGTGGCACTGACATCATTCTCACGGGTAGTGAATACCTGGCCTTGCGACAATTCTCTTGGATAATAACTTGGACGCTTAAAATTCGGTTGTGGCTTGACTATAGTCACCGTACACTGACTCAACGATGTCTAAATTTCACGGCGATAAACCGCCGATGTTTGGGCAGTTATTTTTGAAAAGGTGAATGATGTCTCAGCGATATGATATTCAGACTCGGCGTCGATTTAATGCGCCGATAGATACGATGTGGGAGGTATGGACGGATCCGAATCAACTGGCCGAATGGTGGGGCCCGAAAGGGTTCAAAAGTACGGTATCTCAATTTGATTTTTGTGATAATGGCGGATGGGAATTTGTGATGCACGGGCCTGACGGTACCGATTATCCCAATTCGATACAATTTCTTCGAATTGAACCTAAAAAATCAATTCGATTTCACCATTCTCGCGAGCCAAAATTTGACGTAAACGTATCATTTGATGGATCCAGTCATGGCCGGTCTACTTGGGTACAATTTGATATGCAATTGGAAAATAGGCAGCTCGTTCCGATTATTATGGATTATGCGATATTTGGTAATGAGCAAATGATGGCGCGGCTTGAGACGTACTTGGCTACTAAACTTGGAACGGTGGTTCCCAACCCATTTACAGACACTCGGTGGTTTAACTGCTCACGTGAAATTGTTTGGGGGGTATGGACATCGCCGGATCACATCAAACAATGGATGGTGATGGACGGTACGTCGTGGGGGCAGTCAGCGATGGATTTTAGGCGAGGCGGCCAATATCATTACAGCACCATTGATCCGACTGGGCGGGAAATGTGGGGCCTCAATCATTACATCGATATCGTACCAAATGAACGGTTATTGTATATCAATGGCTTCTCTGATTCCGACGGATCCTTTTCTGCACACCCGACGGCGAATCGTTGGCCGAAACAGGTGTTAAATACAGTGACCTTTTCTGATGAAAATAATGGGACTCGGATGATGATCGAATGGACTCCGATTAATGCAGGTACCGACGAAATTGAATTTTTTAATTTTTCTCATGAGGGTATCGCCCAGGGATGGACAGCTTATTTTGATAAAGTTGAGCGGTATCTGAGTCGACTAAAAGTAGGTGATCCAAATAAACGGTTTCCCTCGTCCAAATAATGGGTTCGATCGCGATAGTTTATCCCGGTAAACAGCCGTTGCCATGCCCTTGATGAGTAGGTGGTTTGTTGTATCTATTTAGGGAGGGTGCCCTCAATAAATAGCTCATTTCCGTTGGTACGTATTTCGATAGCGCCGGATGAATATGTGCCCCATTCATTGATCCCGTGTCGGTGAATACGATTTAAAACAGCAGGATGTGGGTGCCCGTATTTATTGTGTCGGCCGGCACTGATTATGGCAAATCGAGGCCTTACCGTATCTAAAAACACTTCCGAACTCGATGTCTTGCTACCGTGATGGCCTAATTTTAAGAGGTTGGCGCTTAACGTTGACCCTAATGTTGACACAAGATGATATTCTCCTGGAGCTTCTAAGTCACCGGTCATTAGCATCGAAAAATCGCCAAAGGTCACCTTCGTGACAATCGAGTGATCGTTTTCGTTTTCAACCAATGCGTCCTTTAAATTGAAGAGGTCAAGCTTTACGCCGGAATCTAGTGTCAATGTTGCAGAATCAGGACATGTGTTTTGAGGAATTGTTCCAAAATTCCACTGGGGATAGTTGGTGTTATGCCCATTGGTGATTATTTGACCGATTGGAATTCGCCGCATTAATTCATAGGTTCCTCCAATATGATCTTGGTCGAAATGAGTAATAATAAGGTAATCAACTTTGCGGATACCGTAGTAATTTAAAACAGGAAGTATCCGTTCTGTGGCGGCATCGAAGATGACCCTATGGCTCAGGCGATTCACAATCCGATTTCCGGTGTCGATCATAATAGTTTGACGTTCGGGTGTGATGATTAGCGTACTATCACCTTGATCGACGTCGATACTGATCACCTTTAAGTATTTTGGTGACGTAATTTGTACCAAAATATACACGAGTAATACACCCCCGGACCCCAATATTACCCCGCGCCTAATCTGGGGATTGGGTATCAACCCATCGATCATCCATCCGGATATTCCAAGGCCTAAAATACATGGGATTGTAAACGGCGGATGTCCTAAATAGGCCGTCGCCAACGGTAGCTGGCTGCTGATTGATGCCACTGAATTTAATGCCCAAATCCCGCTTCGACAAAATTCTAGCCCGATAACAAAAATTGTCGGAAATACTAGCATTCCGAGTTCCGAAATTATTCCAACGACGACCAACACCTCGACGAAGCCGATGACAATCACATTGGTGATTAATCCGATGAGAGACACGGAATAGAATTGGGCCCATAAAATCGGAAACGTTACAAGAAATGGTGCGACCGAGGTGCTGATCGGCAGTACGATCCATTGTGGCCAATTCGTGGGAAAGCGTGCTGACAGAGTGGGTACCCCCCAAATGAGTGCCCCGGTTGCGGCAAACGATAATATTGCTCCAGTATCGATGATTAGTGTTGGATCAATCATGAGAAATAAAATGAGTGTCACGGACATCAGAAAAAGTGGTGACGTTCGGTTTTTTAGACTCCGATTGACTATGCTAATTTCGGACATGATGATGGCGCGTAGAACCGATGCGCCCCCGCCGCAAAGAAAATAAAAAAAACAATTTGTTAGTGTCAGGAGTCCTGCCTCAAAAACGATTGGGAGTCGCATGCGACCGAGTAGGTGTGATGCGATCCCAAGAATAAGTGCGACTTGTGATCCTGAAACCACTAATAGGTGAGTTAGCCCCGCTAATCGGAAACTATCGAATAGGGTGTCGGGTATTTCCACTCCGATTTCACCGAGCGTTAGACCAATAATCATGTCAGAGTAAGGGTGGGGTATTGTGTGGACGACTCTCCGTACGATTTCCTCTCTCATGTGCGCTGCAATCGAAATCAACGGATTAGTTGAATTTTTTCCGATTATTTGAAAACTGTCGATAATCACCGGAGGTGCCTGCCGTCGTAACGTATATCGTTTTTTTGAATCGAATTGACCAGGATTGGTGGCTGGTTTTAATAATAGGTTATGGCCTGAAAACTGGATGATGGAACCGATTTCTGGGGCCATGGTTTTAAATAGGAGTAGGACATTTCGTCCCTGTATCGTTGCACGAGCTGAGCTCGTCGATCCATGAATCTGCGGTACGGATGTAATTGTCGCCAATGAGTTGGCGGTGAGGGTTAATGTGCTGGGGTCGGGTATCGATTGGACTCTGATCACACCGCATCCAATTCCCAATGTTACAATGGCGGCGCCGAGGGCTAACATGGGACTTGGGGTAACAATTAGGGTACTTACGCCAGCGATTGCGATGGCCCACGGAATACTTATTATTCCTAAAGTGGTTAGAATTCCAATCGTTAATCCAGTTACAAAATATACACTAAATCGTTCCACGGATACCTCCGCTAATAAATTGGTATCCGTAATCTTCTATGAACGGTAAAAACACAGTACACTAGGGGATCATGTCGTCGTGAAGATAGTGGTTTAACTATATAACATCGGTTAAAAGTGGGAAATAAATATGTCATATCCTCGAGTTTATATTGGCGTGTTTTTAATTGGCCTTGGCATCGTTTCTCAGTCAATCGACGCTCAAACTAAATCGGGGGCGTCAGTGACCACTCGGTTTGTCATACATTCGGCGGTTACTACCGCGTCGATACGACAATTCCGTGCATTGAAATCAAGAGGGGTAATTTCCTATAGCCCTCAAATTCCAACATCTACCATTCAAGTGACATATAATCCCAAGCTGTTGATTCCTACTGACATTGTAGATGCGTTTCGTAACGGTGGCACCGTTGTGTCGGTTGCAAGCCAAAATCAGCTTAAAGTCAGTAATTTTGTAATCCGATCCTTTTGACGGGTTACTGTAGGGACTTTGGTTTGCCGGCGATGGAAGGGTTTATATACCGAACTCTTCTGCCAGTCTCCGGTGTTCATTTTTAAGCAAAGTCTCTTTCCCGGTTATGACCATGATTCCCCGAATCCAACGATTAGGTACACGGGACATTTGCTCGACGCTGACCTCTGTCAGGTTGGCCGTTATTGACCGAATAGTGTAGTTCCATGTGCTATTCATCGAAATTGAATGTGACTCGATTTCGATCGAAACAAACTGAGTTGGATTTTCAGACACTATTCTATAGGTAACGAATTCGTTGTGATTCATCAATGTTTTCCACCGGGGGAGGCCTGTTGTCGGATCTTTTGAGAGGCTTACTAGGGCAACTTGCTCTGATTTGGATGGTTGTGTGGGAGATGTTAAGTACGCCCAAATACGTTGTTGGGAGGCATGATATTTTCCAGATCGGTGAATTTTAAACGTACTAGGAGTCACAGTGCCGACTAGAAATATCAATCCCAAAAGTATTGCAATAAGACCCAACGTAATAACTAAAACTTTTTTTGCCATATATGTGTGAATGTAAACGTAACCTGTTTGCCCGAAATTTTAATTTGTGGCTCCCCCGGTAGGGCTCGAACCTACAACCTAACGGTTAACAGCCGTTTGCTCTGCCATTGAGCTACAGGGGAATTTTTACGGACTGATGAATTATAGGTGCAGATTTGTAATATTTGCAAGTCTGCACCTCGATCTTTTAGGGATTACGGAGATCGTAGCACTGGCTCTGAAGCGAATTAATTGTGTCCGGACTTATTCAGTCGTTGAAACCGGAGACATAGGTCAGATCAATACCATTAGGTTACGCCTTGTCAGATCCGAGAATCGAATCCTTTGCTTTTTCGACTCCGAGATTCATTGTTGCATAAACGGCAGCCAGAACGCTCGCTCGACTTAAGGATGCGATCGCGGTTGGCCGTGAAAAAAACGGGGTTAATTTTTGCCCATTGGCAAAATTTTGAAAATTACTTGCAATACTACCGGTGCTCATTCCTGCGATCGCTCCGGCAACTACTGGGACGGCGAATTTGGCTTCCGGGGTATTGCGGGTTGATTCGGATAAATTTGACGTAATAATTGCCATTGAAAAGAACCCAGAGCCGGCACTAAGGAAATTTCTTGCAAATATGAGGGGGGATCCTCGGACCATGGATTTTGGATCGCTGGCAATGCTCTTGAGTACCGAACTGATTGAGGATTTGTGGCCGGGTGCCTGCGTTTGTATGATTAAATTTTTCTGCTCCCATGCATTTAGCAATAGCGATTCGGTAGCGGCTGCAATTCCGGATGAAATCAACGTTCCACTATAATGGATCCATTTTTCTGGTAGAGATGTATTTTCTTTAATAAATCCGGTTACTACGGGGTTTACCGTCGACATAGTTCCGAATACGGTAGTTCGCGATACCACTCGTCCCACCAAGGCCAACTTTAAGCCGGTCAATGGATTTCGGGATACCGCGTCTTTAAGTGGTTCACCTTTAATCATTCGAGCGGCTACTGTCTCAATTGGGTATAACGCACTAGACACTACGGTCCCTAATCCAATTCGTAGTCCGAGGTTGGACAGTGTTGGGTAGCGTGTGAAAAGGGCGCTGGGGGACCACTCTGATTTGTGTGAGGTAGGGTCGTTGAGGGGCGTATCGTTACGGGATAAGCCGTGTATAGTTATTGGTGGATATGTTGGAGTCGTGTTTTGTTG
>RHAI01000047.1 GCA_010028705.1 bacterium | reverse complement strand
CCTGACCAATACTTGGAACAGTGTGGAGACTCTGACGATTCTGTCCACGGATCGAGCGGGTAATATCGGCATCGTGACCGCATCGGTGATCATCGATTCGACTGGCCCATCGTTCAGCGTGGGATCGGTGCCCTCCCTGACGAATCAAACGCTCATTTCGATTCCGTTGGCCGGACTGACCGACCAAAATTATCCAGTGCAATGGCTGACTCAGATGGATTCGAGTCCCACGATCAACAGTGGCACGGCGACCAGCTCAGGTACGAGCGCGGTGACCCTATCGTTCCCATCTCAGGGAGGCCATTCGATTCGCGTGGCAGCCATGGATCGACTCGGAAATCGATCCGCTGGGATTTCCGTCACCACGACGGCGGATTGGACGGTTCCAACCGTGACGATTTCGCCGGCGGTTACGGGCTGGCGGCGACAGGCGGTCGGTACGATTACCATTCAAGGGGCCGATACCTTGACCGGTATCAATCGCCTTCGATATCGGTGGGACAATTCAAATCTAGACCTCGGATCCACGTCGGTGAACGCCTTGAGTGCGACGACCCTGATGCCGTCGGAAGGAGCGCATACATTAGTTGCCGATGTTCGGGACGGTGCGGGTAACCTGGCAACGGTGAACGCGGTATTTCAATTGGATACTCAGATTCCGACCATTGGATCCACCTATGCCCCATCGGGCTGGCAAACCGTGGCCTCGCCGTCGATTCCGATTGTGTTGTCCGATCCAGTCCCCGGGTCAGGGGTGGCGTCGGCCCGATACGCTTGGGATCGCACGGATCCCGATGTCAGCGGAGTCACCGTTTCCGATGGTCAAACCCTCAGACTTCCATCGGAGGGCACCCATCAATTAGCGTTGTGGATTACGGATATTGCTGGAAACAGTGCCACCCGATCCATTGCGTATGCCATCGATTCGATTGCTCCGTCGGCGTCGGCGACCAAGGCTTCCAGCGCGTGGGCGACCGCGTCGATTGGCGCCATTACCCTATCGGCTAGCGATACCAGTCCAGGGTCGGGGGTGTCGATCGCCCGGTATCGTTGGGACGATGCGGCTGTAGCGAGTGGTACGGTGTACACCTCGGGCACATCCATCACCATTCCCAGTGATGGATCGCATGTGCTGGTCCTCCAATCCATCGATACCGCCGGCAATCAAAGCTCGGTCTGGCAGGGGACGTATCGCCAAGATATGGTTCTTCCCACATGCAGTGCGTCATTCAGCAGTCCGTCCTGGCGCACCGCATCGGTGGTTCCGACGGTGGCGGCGAGTGATACCACTCCGGGATCCGGGCTATCGTCGCTTCGGTACCGGTGGGATAATTCTGATGTTGATAATGGGAATCTCATCACAACCGGGAGCAGTGTCGCCATTCCGAATGACGGCGCCCATACGCTTTATGTGAAGGCCTGGGATCAAGCGGGGAACCCCAGTACGGTGTGGTCCGGATCCTATTGGTTAGATCGCCAATCGCCGACGGTATCCGCCACACTCAGTGGCACCTCATGGTGGACGTCGCCCATGGGATCCATCACCCTCAGCGTCTCGGATCCGACTCCCGGTTCCGGGGTGGCGCGCGCGGCGTACCGGTGGGACAACACTGATGTAGCCAATGGCACTTCGTACAGCAACGGACAGACGATTTCGCTGCCGGGTGACGGTGATCACGTCCTGTATCTCAAGGGATGGGACGCGGCCGGGAACGTCAGTGCGACCTGGTCGGGAACCTATCGCCAAGATTGTCAACGGCCGGTGGTATCCGCCACCAAGTCATCCAGTACGTGGGTGACGGGATCGGTGGGACTCATTACATTATCGGCATCCGATTCGGTCCCCGGGTCGGGCCTCAATCGGGCGCTCATGCGTTGGGATAATGCCGACGTCGCCAATGGGACGTCGTTTGTCCATGGGGCCACGATTGCGATCCCGTCTGAGGGAGCCCATCAACTCTATTTAAGCGCGTGGGATGGGGCCGGGAACGTCAGCACGGCGTGGGTGGGGGATTACAAGCAGGATTCCATTCGCCCGGTGGTTCAAGCCGATAAATCATCGGTCAACTGGTCAAAAACCAGTATCGGCCTCGTCACCATCACCGCGTCGGATACGGTTCCAGGTTCGGGGCTGGCGTCCATTCGGTACGCCTGGGATAGTTCGAGTGGAACGGGAACGGTCATTGCTAACGGTGCCACGGTGACCCTTCCCAGTGAGGGCGACCATACGCTGTACTTAGCGGCAACGGACACGGCGGGGAACAGCGCGACTACCTGGTCCGGTAGCTATCGTGTGGACACTCAAAAACCGTCGGCATCGGCCGATAAATCGTCGGCGGTGTGGCGGACATCCGCGATTGGACCCGTCACGATTTCGGCAGTGGATTCCACTCCGGGATCCGGGATTCAAACGATACGCTATCGGTGGGATTCGTCGGATCTTACCGGGGGCAGCACCACCAGTCACGGGGCCACCATCGCGCTTCCGTCCGACGGCGATCACACCCTATATCTCCAAAGTACGGACACGGCGGGGAATACGTCGGATCTCTGGTCGGGTGCCTATCGTCAGGATACTCAATTACCTGTTGTCACGGCTAATTTTACCCAATCCACCTGGAAAAATACGCTGGACCCCGTCATCCCTCAGGTGAGTGACGCTGGGGGATCGGGACTGAGTTCCGTCCAAACCCGCTGGAATCTGGGCGCGTGGCAATCATGGACGGCGGGGGCCCTGTCCAGCCCTCCCGATGGGGATAATGTGTTATCGGTGAGCGCGATCGATGGCGCTGGCAATGCCACAAGTTGGACGGGCACCTATCGGGTCGACCGCACCGCACCGGTCATATCTGGGCTCACCCTGGGGCAGGCGTCGTTCAATCCAATGGCCGACGGCCAACTGGCGATTTCATGGTCATTGTCGGACAACATTGCCGGCGTTATTCCTGCGACGGTGAGTATTATCAACGCCAGTGGAACGGTGGTTCGGTCGATGTCAGGGTCCTATGTGAGTGGTGCGGTGGCCACCGTACGATGGGATGGGTTGTCCGACCAATCGCGCCACGTTGCGGCGGGCACCTATACCGTCCGAATCACGGCTAGCGATAGCCTTAATTCGGCGGTTGCGAATTCCACTGCGCTCACCGTCACCTACCTCACCCCAGTCAATGATTACGTGCCCGTCCCGCAATTATTTCGACGGATTGGATCCACCAATTGGGCCGTCGTTCCATCCAAGAATGGGGTGGCCATTTATTCCAGCACCGATGGATTGGTTTGGACCTATCGTGATCAATACGTTCAGACCGAGCCGGTAGTCGATGTCATGTCCACGGCGGATGCCACGGCTCTATCGGTGTATTTCACCGATGTGTCGACGACCCGAAAATATCGACTGTGGTTGCCCATCGATTGCGAACTGCCAGGATCCGCACCGGCGCCCGTTACGCTCAATCAAGGGCTATGGGTCGAGAATTACACCTACGATTCGTCCAGTGAATACACATTTTATACCACCCTGAAGTCAGCGACCCGCCGGACGAATTTTGATTTGTACCACGAGTGGGGCGACGGCGTGGTGGATCTGTCCGGGGCATCGGATTATGTATCCTTGCGGATTAAGGGGTATTTGGTATTGCCGGCCTCGTTCCCCACCGGGAACTACACGGTCACCTGCAAATCGGATGACTCATTAAATGTCTGGATTAATGGCAACGTGGTGTATACCGATGATATAAATAACACTTACGGTTTGTTCGCCGATTATGTCGCCAAAGACGTGTCTCATGCGAGTAATTTACAGTTGGTTCCGAACGGTGTGTACCCGATTTTAATTTGGTATAACGAGTACACAGGACCGGCTTTCCTTGGAGTGAGTCTTTATAACCTCGACACGAAAACATCGACCAGCATCCCATTGTCGTATTTCTACACCGATGTGGATCAGGGTGCATCGATGCTTCGGCCCTTAATGTCGAGTTGGAGCCGAGGAGTGAAACGGGCGATCTCGCAAGATTTGGGGGGACAGCGGGTTCCATTGGTAGAGGACACCGTTTCATTTAGAATATGGGATGATTGGGACCAAGGACACCCCCCCGCCGCGAATGCGGACGGATTTCACGGGTTGTATGGTACCTGGCTCTATATCAAGGATGATGGCGACTATAAGATTTGGGTTAACACGGACGATGGGCACAATTTGTACCTCGATGGGGTAAGAATCGGGGATAATTGGGGGTTGGGTGCCTCAACCCAAGAATATTCGCGCACGTGCACCCGGGGGCTGCATCAGTTTGCATTGCATTTTTGCGATCGAATGTATTCTGCGGCTGCGAAGGTGAAGTTGTACAAAAAAAATGCCAGCGGCACCTACGACGAAGTGGGGTTCAATGGCTATGACTCAGGAGCCGGACAGAACCTCTATTTTCCCCTGAACATGGATAGTGGTGGCGATCCATCGAAAGGGGTGTTGATCCAGTCCGTCGTGGGGGCGCCCTATCGGCTGACTACCGGTGGTCCCGCCATCTCAATTATCAGTCCGTCCCAGAACCAACAGACTTCGCCTCGCCCGATTCTGACCTGGGACGTTCCGACCGCACCGGTGGGAGGACAAATCCTCCGCCTCATTCCCTATCGGGATTGGCTGGGATATAGCCTCACTGAGTCGATCATCCCCACATCGCCGGTGACCACGCTCATCGACGTCCCGGCGGTACCCGGGGGGCGGCAGCAGATGACCCTGTCCAGCCCTCAAGCCTTGGCGGCCGGTCCCTGGGCGTGGCAGGTGGTCGCGACCGATGCCTCGGGACATCCCATTCAGTCGGTCGTGGAGACGTTCACCGTGCAGCCGGAATTATCGGTCACCGAGGTGATGGCGTATCCCAATCCATTTCGTACCACCACGTCGTTACGCTATAAATTGTCGGCATCGGTCGACCGGGTGACCCTGTCCATTTATTCGGCGTCAGGGATGCTCGTGCGGCGATTTGAGGGGCCCACGGACGGAGCCACGCCGACCCGTGAATATCATGATGTCGTGTGGGACGGCACCAACGAGTGGGGAGAGCCGGTGGTGAACGGGGTCTATGTCCTCAAAGTGGAAGCCGAATCACCGCTTGGAAAACGGGACGCCCGGTCTAAAATTGTGAAACTAAGATGAAGGAGATGACGATGAATCATGACATACATCGGGTCAGGAACCCGTGGATCGCCGGGGGGAAATGCCTGCTGATCCTGATGCTCAGTGCGGGGACGATTGTCGGTACCGATTCGATTGAGACGATTCTGGCGAGAATGGCCTCGGCGAATCGCCAGGTCCAGGATTTTCAAGCCATATCTACCCAAACGACACGGACCTCCCTGACAACCACCCCACGGGTTGAAACCGCTCGATTCTATCGGCGAGGCACGTCGTCCCGTCGGGAAATCCAAAAGCCCACCCCCAAAATCGTGATCGACACGCCCAATGGATCGGTGGAAAAAGATCTCGTAACGGGCACCGTCACTCGGGCCACGACGGATCGCCATCAGCCAATGACAACGGCGGCGAATTGGTCGCAGCTGGATGATTTGGAACGGTATCAACGATTTAATTTGTCGGTCCAATCCGAAACGACGGATGAATGGGTGCTGACGGGGCACTACGATACGGTTGATTTGACGATCACGGTGGCCAAACAATACGGTCTCCCGACGCGATTTCGAATCGTGGATTCATCGGCTCAATTAACCATGGACCTCGTCCAAACGATCACCCAATCGGCGGCCATCCCCGTGGTCCAAAAAATCGATGTGACCACGACCTTGCGTGCGGGCGCTCAGGTCATGACCGTGGGCGCCACGACGGAATATCGTGGGATTAAAATCAATCAAGGCTTACCCGATTCAATGTTTGATGTGACCGCATTGGGGATCCCCCAGTGAGCTATCCGGCCATCGCGTCAGGGTGGGCAATCGTGATTCTAGCAGTGATGGTCGCCGGCCCGGTTCAAGCGGCGGTGTCGGATGGCACCCAATTGGAATTGCTTCGCTTAACCGCTCCCGCCGCGTCCCTGGCGGCCGCCGAGACCGATGGGGCCAGGACGGGGAACGTCGCGGCGGGGTTTCATAATCCGGCAACAGGATCCCGGTTTCGAGGGACGGTGGTTCACTCACTCCACACCCAGCAATCATCGGATCGCGACCTATTTTCGCTGGGTGTGGTGCAATCTCTTGGCGGGCAGATGGCGTGGGGGGTGTCCTGGCTTCAATCCCAAGAAGTGATCGGTAAATTAACCTCGGTCAACGTCGCAACACCCACCACGGATATTGATACGATAAGCGGCGTCTATTCCATGAATGGGCTCAATGGCTTTCTGGCCTGGAGCATCGGCGAGTCGTGGGATGTGGGAATCGCGGGTACCGTATTTGTGAATCATTTGTCGACTGAACTCGGAGCGTCGGGCGTTGGCGCCACATTCACCCCCGGAATCCGCACTCAGATGACCCCCGATTGGGCGCTGGGAGCGTATCTGGATAACGCCCTGTCAACGGTGTCGTGGGATACCGGAACGACCGAAACATTGGGGCGAACCCTGCATCTGTCCAGCGACTATCAATGGGCCGGACTGGGGGTGGGGGTGGAGTATCTGGCCTCGCTGTCTCGGTTAGGGCAGGGTAATGTTCGATGGGGATGTCGTGGTGCCTTGTTTCCCGCACTGACCCTGTCGTTGGGTGTCTACCCCTCCCATATCGCGTGTGGATTCAGTGTGGCGCTGGGCCCGGTCCAGCTTGATTACGCGTACGCCGGTGGGTCCCAGGACGTCTTAGAGAGTGGATCGCGGGTGACATTGGGATTTCGATTGTGATTCGCTGGGTTGGATTAGGTCTACTCCTCGGAGTGAGCCCGATTCTAGCGGCGGACCGCGTGTCACCGGCGCTCATGGCCGAAATCAAGCGGTTATCGTCGGATATTGCCCAGTTGGCTGGGGAATTTAACCGGGAGTCCACTGTCGTGGTTCCATCGCGTCCGGTCGCGGTCCCAACGATCAATCGGTCCACTTATGGGTACAAATTAGTGCGGAAGGTCGGGGATTTTGGATCCATTCGCTATCACTTCAATGGACCGGCCGGTGTGGCGGTGGACGCACGATCCATTCTGGTGGCTGATCGGGGAAATGGTCGGGTGATCAAACTCGATCACAGCCTCACTCAATGGGACGAAATTCGGATACGAGACGAGGCGGACTATGCGTTGGATTCACCCACCGGCGTCGCCGTCGCGGGGTCCACCATTTGGGTCGCCGACACCCATAATAATCGCCTGGTTCGTTTTGGATATGATGGCAATTATGGGAGTCAACTGGGTAAACTGGGGATTGGATCGGGTGAATTTGATTCGCCGGTGGCGGTGCTCCAGACCCGTCGCAATGAGTTGTTTGTGGTCGATCAACGAAATCATCGCGTCCAGCGCCTGGCCGTCGATGGATCGTTTATTGCTGAATTTGGTGCCATGGGTGGCGATAACCAGCTGCGACGCCCGGTGGATATTGATATCGTTCAGGATACGTGGCTCGTGGTCGCCGATGCCGGGGCCAACGCCATCGTTATGGTGGATCTCGATGGTCGCTGGATCCGAACCATCACGGGGCCCATGGGGTCGGTTGCCGGGGTGGGGGTTGACGAACAGGGAATGATTTATTGCGCGGACACGGTCAACAATACCGTATGGATTTTCGCCATTGATGGACGATGTGTTGGCCAATGGGATACCCCGTCCCCGACGGACGTTGCGATTTGGGGAGATCTGCTCATCGTGTCGGATTCGATCCATAACGCTATTCGAACCTATCGCCGCACGCCCTTGTGAAACGATGGGGGTGGGCCGTGATACTAGTAATGGCGGTTGCCGTGCGGCCGGCGATGGCGGTGTCGGATCCGCCGGGACTCATGGACCATCGGGTGGCGCAGTTACACCGTGAACACCGCCTGATCCAGTTGGTCATGCGTCGGCACCGCATTGAGCAGTTGTTAGGACGTCCCATTCCCCATGATGCATTGATACCGTTGCAGACCATTCGTCTCGCAGAAGCGTCACTGTGGGGACGGTTAACGGCGATCGAACTGGACGAGATGAGTCGTCGACGGGCCATTGAATCCCCTGGGGTCTCGGATGAGGCAACGCCTCAGCCGGGGCCCGTTGAGGGAGTGGCGACGGGATCGGCGGATGTGACGGCGGGTGTCTCGGCCACCGAGACGGTGACGGCGGCGACGGTCCCCCCACCGAGTGTCGATCGCTCCGCGTGGGATCGATGGCGTGACAGTCCCTTGGACTCATTGTCGATTTCGGGGTACAAAAATTTCGATTTTTCCTATGCCGGAGGATCTCGGTCAACGGGACTTATTCGATCGGAATCCCTCAAGCTCGTGGCCGTGGGCCGGTCGGCTGGTACCACGATTAACGTTTCAATTGACCAAAATTCATTGGCCGGATCAAACGAAAATACCACCCAGGTGACCATTGTGAATGATCATTTCAAGGCCGTCTTTGGTCAATTTAAAACCGATTTTGTGGGGTTGGATTTGCTGAGTTATCACTCCCAGCTCGATGGGATACAGGGCGACGCGACGATCGGGCCGCATCATCTCGGAGTGATATATTCCACGGCTAAGGGGGGGCGTAAAAAAGAATTGTTTTATGGAAATAATAGCCAGGGTCCGTTTGTCGCCAAATACCGGCCCATCGTGGGTGGGTCGGAACAGGTGATGATTAACGGGCAGGTCCTGGAGCGCGACCGCGATTATCAACTCGACTACGATTCCGGTAATCTCCGATTTTTGAAACGGGTGGTCGTGCCAGAGGATCAAATTCAGTGGTCGTACGATAGCGAAAATACCGATTTTAAGGATCAACTCTCCGGGCTCAAATACTGGTGGGCTCAGTCCGATTCCACGGGGGTTGGGATTGTCAGTGTCCAGAAAAGCGCGCAAACCGACCTCGGGGTAATCTCGACCTATGGTCAACGACGGGTCATCGTCGGGCACACCGATCAGGCCATTGGATCCAGCAATATTCACGCCGAACTCGCGGTGTCCGACACATCCGATGACACCGGCGGGCACGACTCTGGGTCGGCGGCGTCGATCCGGGGGCAATCGACGTGGGAGTCGGGGGGATGGAAAGGGTATTTGAAGTCCGTGGGGCCCCACTTTCAGTCGATTGATTCGGCGGGGGTGGTGTCCGGCGATATCACGGCCGGAGGGGATGTCTCGACCCGCTGGTTGGGCATCGATTCGGTGGCCTCCGTCGACCATGCTCGACAGACCATTAATGGCGTTCCGATGGTTGAGCAAACCATCAAATCGGGGGCCCGCACACGGTGGTTTGGGTTCGATTCAACCGTGAGTGTGATGGATTCCTACCATTCCGAATCGCCGGTATCGGGCAACACCCGCAGCGATTATCGGCGCCAGCTGTCGGCGGCATCGATTCAGGTTCCTTCCGCACTGGGTAAATTTTCGACCCAAGTGAGTCTCGAACGCAAAGAGTCGTATGTGTCGACTAGCGATTCTTTTCAGTCCCAGGAATGGTCGGGTGGTGTATCCACAGGCGATGGCGATCGGTTTAATGGGTCGCTAGAATATGGGGTCAAATCCATCGCCACCGGTCGGGGCGAATTGTCGGAAACGAATGCGAAATTATCGTCGATGCTGCGCTTCAGCCCGGCGGATGTCATATCTGGATTTTTTCAATATCGCACTCGAACGGGGGATTATCCGGTGGCGTTAATGTCGGTTAGTACCGAATTTAAACCCAATCCCGCCGTGTCAGTCACCCAAAAAACCGACCTGGAAAACCTGCGTGAGCCGGCCGGTAATACCGCCGTCGATATGTATAAATGGGAGGTGTCATCGCGAATTTCAGTTGAACCCGTATCCTACGCGAGATGTAAGGTGTCGGGTAAACTGAATGCCAAAGTGCCCAAGGATTCCAAACCGCCATCATTTTTTAATCATGACGTATCCATCGAATCAACATTCTTACCGATGCCCGCCACCACACTTGGGTTTCAGTATAATCTTCGGGGCCAACAGCGCGGCCAATATCGATTTTATCCCGACGCGGTGTTTGTCGAGTCGATTGAGGATACCTCCACAGTGATTGGCCGTTGCTTAACAACAATTATGAACGTGTCGGTCATGGGGCAATATGATTCCGAACTGAATAATAAGGGAGCTCTAGTGACCACCGCCGATCCCACCCTGTCTCACACCATCACTCGAACGGACAAACTCAAAGGGGACGTCTCGGCTCAGTTTGGGCCGATCAGTTTGGGGGGCGGTGTTGAAGCCGTCCGGATCTATGCCATTGTTCCCAGTTCGAGTGTCGGGTTACAAAACATCTACACGACCTTTGTTCAGTGGCGACCGGCACCATTTTTGACCAGCAAAGCCGCGTGGAGTTATATCGATAATTTTGACACCGAGTCGTTTATTTCAACCAAACCCGAGCTGAGTATTGATATTCGATTCCCCCTACTCACGGCCACTATTAAATACTCCCGCCTCGTCGAAATGCGATCCCTCAGCACTCCGATCACCGAACGCTGGGATGGGTCAATGCGCGCCGATTTAACTCCCAACTTATCCCTCACCGTAGCAATAAAAAATGAATCGTTCACAGAAACTAAATTATCGAATCTTGAGGCAAATGCACGGGTGATGATTACGTTCTGATCGGTCGAAACGGGCCGACCTTGTGGGACGCCGTGGGAACCGATACTATTTCGTTCGTCTGACAGTTGAGATTACATGCCACATGGGAGTTGTAAAGTGAACGCAGCGAATACGGTGTTTATGGTCTTGTCCTCCATTTTGGTGTTTTTAATGACCCCTGGGTTGGCGTTTTTTTACGGTGGACTGAGCGATAAAAAAAACGTCCTGGGAATAAAGATTCAGTCCTTCGTGTCCCTCGGAGTCACCGCCGTATTATGGTTTTTGGTCGGATATTCGTTATGTTTTAGTGGGGATGTCTATGGTGTCATTGGGAATTTGGACATGATGTGCTTACGCGGGGTGACCCCCGAGACTCTGTTTCCGAGCACCGGTATCCCGTTGCTGGTCTTTATATCGTACCAAATGATGTTTGCGATCATTACGCCGGCGCTCATTACTGGCGCATTTATTAATCGGATTACATTTAAGGCGTATTTGTTGTTTTTGGTTCTGTGGCAGCTCGTGGTGTATTACCCGTTTGCCCATATGGTCTGGGGTGGAGGCGTGTTGTCCAAACTAGGGGCCCTTGATTTTGCCGGAGGCTTAGTGGTTCATATTTTAGCCGGAATGGCCGCCTTGGCCGCGGTGTTTTTTGTCGGTAAACGGAAAAATAGTGATACTCAGAGCCATAATATTCCGTTTATCGCTCTGGGCACCGGCTTATTGTGGTTTGGTTGGTTCGGATTCAATGCGGGCTCAGCCTTGGCTGTCAATTCCACGATGGCCGTTGCATTTTTTAATACGCATTTGTCCGCAGCGACGGCGGCGATTACGTGGCTATTGATCGATTGGAAATGGTATGGAAAACCCAAGCTCGTTGGATTTTTGACCGGAGGGGTCGCCGGACTAGTGGCCATCACCCCAGGGGCTGGGTTTGTGGCACCGGGAAGCGCGGCGGTCATTGGCGTCGCGGCTAGCATCATTTGTTTTTATGCGGTGGTCGTTAAAAATAACTTCGGATGGGACGATGCCCTGGATGTGTGGGGCGTTCACGGGGTGGGGGGCATC